>JAUNPM010000289.1 GCA_030536675.1 Clostridia bacterium
ATGGGTACTCTTTCTGTAATTTCAATTCCAAGGTCGGTGAGTTTATTTATTTTGTCGGGATTGTTAGTCATAAGTTTGACTTTGTTTACACCCAGATCTCTTAATATTTCAGCTGCTAAGTCATATTTACGCATATCATCGGGGAAGCCCAGAGCTATGTTTGCTTCAACGGTATCAAGCCCCTGTCTTTGAAGTTCATAGGCTTTGAGCTTGTTTACAAGACCTATGCCTCTTCCTTCCTGACGCATATACAGAAGTATGCCTCTTCCTTCCTTTGCAATTTTTTTCATTGCTTCGTCGTACTGCTGACCGCAGTCGCACTTTGCAGAGCCTAAGGCATCGCCCGTAAGACACTCGGAGTGAACTCGGCAGAGAACGGGAAAGCCGTCTGTTATGTTCCCTTTGTAAAGAGCAAGGTGAGGACTGCCGTTATTGTCAACATAAGCGGAAATATTAAATTCACCGTATTTTGTCATAAGTTTTGTTGTGATTTCTTTTTTTAGACCTGTTTTGTGTTCCTTAATGTATTGAGCAAGGTCGGCTATGGATATAATTTTTAAGTTGTGTTCCTTGCTGAATTTCAGCAGGTAATCAAGTCTTGCCATTGTGCCGTCTTCTTTAATTATTTCACAGCATATACCAGCAGGTGTAAGACCTGCAAGCTTCATTAAATCAACAGTGGCTTCGGTGTGACCGTTTCTTTCGAGAACTCCCCCTTCCTTGGCAAGGAGAGGAAACATATGCCCCGGACGTCTGAAATCTTGGGGAAGGGAGTGGGGATCTGCAAATGCCCTTACTGTATAGGCTCTTTCTTCCGCTGAAACTCCTGTTGTTGTGTTTATATGGTCGATTGCCACAGTGAAGGCTGTAGAGTGGTTATCTGTGTTTTCCTCAACCATTTGAGGAAGGTCAAGCCTTTTTATAATTGAGGGATCGGCAGGAAGGCATACAAGACCCTTTGCATATGTTATAATAAAATTCATATCCTCTGTTGTGACCTTTTCAGCTGCCATAATAAGGTCGCCTTCATTTTCTCTGTCCTCATCATCTGCAACTATTACTATTTTGCCGTTTTTTATATCTTCAATCGCATCTTCTATTTTATTAAATATACTCATAATAACCTCCTAAAATCCGTTTTCCTTAAGAAAATCTTCTGTAATTTTACTGCTGTTACAGGGTGCTGTAAATTTCTTGATATATTTACCCAGTATATCGGTTTCAATGTTTATTTCAGAGCCTATGGGCTTTGTTAAAAGCGTGGTTTCCTTTTGTGTGTGAGGTATTATTGATACCTTTAGTACATTTTCGTCTGCGTAAGCTACAGTAAGGCTTACACCGTCAAGGGCAACGGAGCCTTTTAAAACAACGTAATTGAGTATATTTTTATCCGCTGAAATTGTAAGCCACCTTGCTATGCCGTCATTTGTTATATTTACCAGTGTGCCCGTGCCGTCTATGTGTCCGCTTACTATATGCCCACCGAATCTGCCGTTTGCAGGCATTGCCCGTTCCAGATTTACAAGTGAACCTGCTCTTAAATTATTTAGATTGGTTTTTGAGTAGGTTTCATTCATAACATCAAGGGATATTGTATCCCTTGTAAAGGCTGTAGCTGTAAGGCAGACACCGTTTACGGCAATGCTGTCGCCAATGTGAATATCCTCTAAAATTTTGTGAGCCTTTATTTTTAAAGGGCTTCTCGGAGCTATTACCGTTCCTGTTTCTTCAACTATTCCCGTGAACAAGTTATCACCTCAAATCTCCGTAAATTAAAATGTCGCTGCCTATATTTTTTGTTATGATATTTTTTAATGAAATTGCCTCAGACATAAGAGGGAAGCCCATACCCTCAACAGGTGTTTTGGAATTTTCGCCGCCTATTATTTTAGGAGCAATAAAGAAAAGGGCTTTATCTACCAAATTGTTTTTGAGCATTTCAAAGTTAAGAGTACCGCCGCCTTCAAGAAGTATACTGTCGATTTTTAATTTGCCCAAAGCGGACATAAGTTCCTTTAAATCAACTTTATTTTTGGAAGACGTTTCTATTATTTTGACACCCATA
>JAUNPM010000290.1 GCA_030536675.1 Clostridia bacterium
TTATTATAAAGACATTCCTGACATTATTAATATTCAGCCCTCGGGAAGCAAAGCAAAAAGCTATCAAATAAAACAAATACGAAAGTTTTTGAAGCAATATAATATAACTGTTAATGAGGAGGTATAATAATGTATAAGTATCAAATTATTATGTATTGGTCAGCTGATGATAATTGTTTTATAACAGAAGTACCTGAACTACCCGGCTGTATGTCAGACGGAAGTACTCCTCAGGAAGCCATTAACAATACACAAACAGTAATATCAGAATGGATCGAAACTGCTAAAATGAGAGGACAGGAGATTCCCGAACCAAAAGGAAAATTACAAGCAGTATAAAGCCTGCATCAATATTTCACACGCTTTTAAAATTCAAAAGACACTGTAAAATTCTCTCTATCGTTTTACAGTGTCTTTTTTATTTACTTACCTATGGGACAGCCCTGTATAAGGGCTGTGCCCCGTGTTGGAAATCAGTGTTCATAAGCTTTATAAGTCATTCCATTTATATCCGTTCCCCTTCACTCTCACAATGTGGACGGGATTTGAAGGATCGTCCTCCAGCTTTTCTCTAAGCTGTTTTATGTATATTGAAAGTGTGTTGTCATCGACAAAATTGCCCGATGAATCCCACAGCTTTTCAAGCATTTGATTTTTTGTTATTACACACTCCTCGTTTCTCACAAGGAAGCACAGCAGTCTGTATTCCGTTGCTGTCAGCTTTACCAATTCACCGTCTTTTGTCACTCTTCCGTAAAGGGTATCTATTTTTATATTACCGCTGTAAAGTATTCCTGTTCCCTCAAAGCATTTTTTATTTGCTTTTTTTAAAACAGCTCTTATTTTTGAATAAAATTCCTCTTCCTTAAAGGGGCTTATTATAAAGTCGTCATCTTCCTTAATAATATCCTTTACCGCATTATATTTTTCCCAGGACGGAATAATAAATCCGGCAGGGATATTTTTCTTTTTTACAACACCCTTGCATAAATTTATCATTTCATCTTCACCTGTGGAAATATTTATCAAAAGCAGCTTATAATTATTATGCTTTAACAAAATTTCAAATTCATTTGTTTCAGTCACCGAGTCAAGTGTATATTTACTGTTTTTTAAAACACGGTTTAACCCTTCCTTAAGGTTTAAATCTTTGTCAAGCAAAAGCAGTCTGTTCATATTTATCCCTCTTTTCAAACGGGGCTGTTGCTATACGGCAGTCCCTTCGCTCAATCAAATTTTAATTTTCAAAACAGCTTCCGCCAACAAACTCCCTTAAAAGAGAATTTGTGGGAATATCCTGAGGATTTACGGCAAGAAAGCTGTTCAGCAGATTAAGAAGTCTTTTTGCCTCCGTGTATCCGCTTTCGGATTTATCCATATTGAATAATAAAGGCTCGGCAAAAACCTTAAGCACGCTCAATTCATATATAAGTGCCGAATTAAATGTCACATCGGCATTTTCCTGAAAAGGAAAAATATTTTCTTCTTCTCCCTGCAAAACAGTGTTCCACATACTTATTGTACTGCTTGCGGAAAAGCCTCTGAAAAAGTGATCTCTCACTATTCTCCTTATAAGCCTTGAATCCGTAGTTGAAATTCTGTTGTGTTCGTCAATGTTAAGCTGTGTGAGAGCACTTATATATATTTTAAATTTATCCTCGTCATTTATTTTAGGCGTAAGAGCTTCATTTAAGCCGTGTATGCCCTCAATAACAATAACATCGTCTTTTTCCAGCTTTATTTTTTTACCCACAGGCTTTGGCTCCCCTGTTAAAAAATCATATAAAGGCGTTTCCACTTCTTCACCTGATTTTAGCCTTATAAGATCATCATTTAATTTTTCGATCTCAAGGGTATTTATGTTTTCAAAATTTTTTGTTCCGTCAGGCTCAAGTGGAATGTCCTCTCTTCTTTTATAGTAATCATCAAGAGAAATAACGTGGGGCTTTATTCCAAGCACCTTAAGCTGAATACAAAGTCTTTTTGAAAATGTTGTCTTTCCCGAAGAGGAGGGTCCTGCAATGAAAACAAATTTTTTACCGCTTTTATATATGGAATCGG
>JAUNPM010000291.1 GCA_030536675.1 Clostridia bacterium
TAGTATCAACTATAATATCCTGAGCCATTTTCTTATCATTTTTAAGATTTTTAAAGGTCACTGCCGCATTTCCTTCTTCAACGCTTCCGCTGACAGACGTAACAACAGCGTCTATGTCGGAGCCTATAAGATTTGCCTGTGCCTGCCCTGCAATGTCATTTGCCGAAAAACCGTCGGTAGAAATTTCTCCCTCGGAATCCGCTATCATATAACTGTATACAACAGAAAAGCTTCCTATTCCCACAAACAATCCCATTACAATTACAAGTGTTATCATAACGGGAGTTACACTTCTTTTCTTTCTTCTGTAATTAGTCAGTTCATTTTTACTTTTGCCTTTAGCCATAATGCCACTCCTAAAATTTATTCTCTATCAATATTTTATATGCAAACAGGAAAAATAACAAGACTTTTTTTTATTAAATTTAATATATAATTTACAATACTGCATTTATACCATAAAATATATGTAGTTTTTTGTTAGTTTTGCACAAAAGATTAATTTTTCTTCCATTTTAATAAAAAAATTGTTTTAAACTTAACAATATTGTTGTATAATTGATAGGATAGAAAAATGAAACTGTATTTTAAATGTTTCATTATTAAGATAGGAGGATACTCAATGTATAAAATTGTAAAGAAAAAGATGCTTACACCTACAATTTTTGAAATGGAAATTGTAGCCCCACGTGTTGCAAAGTCAGCACTTCCGGGTCAGTTCATTATTCTTAAAATTGATGAAAAGGGTGAAAGAATACCTTTGACCATTTCAGATTACGATGCGGAAAAAGGCACCGTTTCCATCGTTACACAGGCTGTAGGCAAATCTACAATGGAACTTATGACATATGAAGAGGGAGATTTTATATCAGACTTTGTAGGCCCTTTAGGCTGTCCAAGTGATCTTTGTTCAGAATCTCCCGAAGAGCTTAAAAAGAAAAAAATAATTTTCGTGGCAGGCGGTGTAGGCGCTGCTCCCATTTACCCACAGGTAAAATGGCTTAAGGCTCACGGTGTTAATGCCGACGTACTTATCGGCGCAAGAAACAAAGAGCTTCTTATTCTTGTTGATGAGATGAAGGAAGTGGCTGAAAATGTATACATAGCTACAGATGACGGATCAGCAGGCTTTTCAGGCAGAGCAACAGACCTTCTTGAAGACCTTGTTAAAAATCAGGGCAAGGAGTATAACCACGCTGTTATTATAGGACCTATGATTATGATGAAGTTTACATCAATGACAACAAAGGCTTTAGGCATACCTACAATAGTAAGTCTTAACCCTATTATGGTTGACGGCACGGGTATGTGCGGCGCCTGTCGTGTTGTAGTTGACGGTGAAGTTAAGTTTGCCTGTGTTGACGGTCCCGAATTTGACGGTCACAAAGTAGATTATGACGGAGCAATGAGAAGACAGACAATGTACAGAACCGAAGAAGGTCAGGCAAAACTTAAATTTGAAGAAGGCAGCACACATAAAAACGGTGGCTGCGGCTGCGGAGGTGACAAATAATGGCTGTTAATTTTACAAAAGTTCCCGTAAGAGAACAGGCTCCCGAATTAAGAGCAAAGAACTTTGATGAAGTATGTCTTGGTTATAATGAAGAAGAAGCTGTTTTAGAAGCACAGCGCTGTCTTCACTGCAAAAATCCTTTGTGTGTAAAGGGCTGTCCCGTTAATATTGACATTCCCGGCTTTATTAGCTTCTTAAAGGAAAAGGATTTTGAAGGAGCTGCAAAGGAAATAGCAAAGTATTCAGCTCTTCCCGCCGTTTGCGGACGAGTATGTCCTCAGGAAACACAGTGCGAGGGCAAATGTGTTTTGGGCAATAAGGGCGATGCGGTTTCAATCGGCAAACTTGAAAGATTTACTGCCGACTGGTCAAGAGAACACAACATTGACCTTTCATCAAAAGCACCTCACAACGACAAAAAGGTTGCTGTCATAGGTGCAGGTCCCGCAGGTCTTACTTGTGCCGGAGATCTTGCAAAGAAGGGTTATGACGTTACAATATTTGAAGCCCTTCACAAGGCAGGCGGTGTTTTAAGCTACGGTATTCC
>JAUNPM010000292.1 GCA_030536675.1 Clostridia bacterium
TATGGTGATATATGAATTTTTTGGCTGGAATTACCCTATCAATGATTTTAACATAATACTGCCTATGGGTATATCCTTTTATACCTTTCAGGCGGCAAGCTATACTATTGATATATACAGAAACGATTATCCTCCCGAAAAAAATTATTTTAAATTTACATTGTTTATAACCTTCTTTCCACAGCTTGTTGCAGGTCCAATTGAAAGGGCAGACAGACTTCTGGGACAGCTGTTTACAGTAAAAAAAATAAATGTAAACAATTTTTCCGAAGGCGCAAAGCTGATGATAATGGGGTATTTCAAAAAGATCGTCATAGCGGACAGGGCGGCTGTCCTTGTGGATTCCGTATTTAACAATTGCAGAGAATATAACGGTATTTCATTTATTGTTGCGGTACTCTTCTTTACCTTTCAGATATACGGTGATTTCAGCGGCTACAGTGACATAGCAAGAGGCTGTGCAAGAGTGCTGGGCATTGACCTTATGTATAACTTTGACAAGCCTTACTTTTCAAAGAGTATAAAAGAATTTTGGAGAAGGTGGCACATTTCTCTTTCCTCCTGGCTTAAGGACTATGTGTATATACCCTTGGGGGGAAGCAGGTGTTCAAGGGGAAGAAAATATTTTAATTTAATGGTCACATTTCTTGCAAGCGGCTTATGGCACGGCGCAAACTGGACATATGTGCTTTGGGGAGGACTTCACGGACTTTATCAGATAATAGGTGATATTAAAAATTCATTTATGCCTAAAATTAATAATGCGTTTGCGGATATTATAAGAGTAATAATTACTTTTGGGCTTGTTGTGTTTTCCTGGATACTTTTTAGGGCAAATAGCATAGGCGACGCTTTTTATATAATAAAAAATTTGTTTAATGATGTAATGAAAATAACTGATATTCAATATATGTATGAGGTATTCAACAATTTCGGACTTCAAATGTTTGAAATATTAATAGTGGCGGCAGCTATATTTATACTTATGGCAGGCGAGCTTATAAGCGGAAAGAAGGACATTCACAGGCTTATGGACAAGGCTCCTTTTCCTGTGAGGTTTTCCTACTATTATGTACTTGTGATAATAATATTCGGAGCGGGGGTGTTCTCGGGTGGAGGACAATTTATATACTTCCAGTTTTAAGGAAATACTTATATTTGTTTTTAAGTGCCTGGTTTTTACGGCTCTTGTATTACCTGTAATATATTTTACAGGCAATAAATATTCCCAAGCATCTACGGAAAACAAAATAAATTCCTACAATGAAAGCAGATGGGAGGAGTTTTACTCACAGCCTAAAAACAGCATAGATATGGTGTTTTTAGGATCCTCTCATTCCTATTGTACATTTGATCCCCTTATTGTTGATAAGGGCTTAGGCACAAACAGCTATCAGCTTGGTATGCCTTTGCAGCACCTTGATTCAACATATTACACATTAAGGGAGGTATTGAATTATCAGAAGCCTAGGGACGTTGTTCTTGAGGTGTACTGGGATATGCTTGATGATGATTTTGAGCTTACTCAGGCGGGCTATTTATTTCAGGTTATGAAGAATAAAGACCTTGAAAAGGAATATATTAAAGAAGTGTTTCCTTTAAGCGAAAAGGTAAAATACAGCATAAACATATTCAGATACCAAGCAGATTATTTTGCATACAGAAATACTAGGCTTAAGGAAAAGATAGAAAATAAAACGGGAGTTTACACACCTGCAGCGGAAAAACAGACGGGAATTGAAAAATACAGATCTAAGGGATATACCTACTGTGATTACAATATGCTTCCCGATGAATATGACAAAACCAACCAGTTTAAAAATACGGACGGAAAGCAGTGGGAGGCAAGCTCTGTGCAGCTCAAATATTTAAATAAAATAATAGAATTGTGTGAAAATGAAAACATAAGGCTTACATTTGTGACTGCGCCTGTTGCAAATGTTTCTCTTGATTTTATTGAAAATTATAATGATATTCACGACTTTATACAGAAAATTGCCGATGAAAACAATATTAAATATTTGGATTACAATGTTGTAAATAAAAACGAAGGGCT
>JAUNPM010000293.1 GCA_030536675.1 Clostridia bacterium
GATAATAATATGGCACTTATTTCAAGAGGATATCCTAAAAATGTGAAAAGGAAAAACGACCGCCTTACAGAGGACTTTAAAGAGCTTATCAATTATGACAAGGACCTTGTAAAATATGTTCCCAAGCTAAGCAGGGAGGATATAGCTTATGTAATAAATAAAATAAATATGAGAGTAAGAAAAGAGCTTATTATTGAATTTGTAATGAACAGCTACAGTCAAATAGAATCGGCAATTAAAAAAATACGGAATACCTCAAAAGATTTTTAAATAAAAAAATATGTAATTTTCAATATTTGTTGAAATATATGATTTTTTGTGGTATCATAAATTAAATGTATTTTAGGAGGATTATATAAATGAAGGGTATTATTACTGTTTTAGGCAAGGATCAGGTAGGTATCATAGCTAAGGTTTGTGCTTATCTTGCAAAGGATGAAATTAATATTTTGGACATATCTCAGACTATTGTTTCAGGCTGGTTTAATATGATGATGGTTGTTGATCTTTCTACAAGCTGTCACAGATTTGAGGAAATAGTTAAGGAGCTTGATGTACTTGGTGATGAAATAGGCGTTGATATCAGACTTCAGAGAGAAGATATATTTAATTCTATGCATCGTATATAATAATTTCGGAGGTTAATTATGATTTCACGTGTGGAAGTTCAGGAAACAAACAAAATGATACAGGAGGCAAATCTTGACGTAAGAACCATTACTATGGGTATTAGCCTTATGGATTGTATTGATTCAGATGTAAAAAAAATGACTGACAAAATTTATGACAAGATCACAAGAAATGCTTCCAGGCTTGTTAAAACAGGTGATGAAATAGGCAATGAATTTGGTGTGCCTATTGTAAATAAGAGAATTTCGGTAACTCCCGTTTCTCTTGTAGGCGGAAGCTGCGGTTCACAGGCTTATATTGAAATTGCCAAAACTCTTGACAGAGCAGCAAAGGAGGTTGGGGTAAACTTTATAGGAGGCTACTCCGCTCTTGTTCAAAAGGGCTGCACAAAAGGCGACAGAGATCTTATAAACAGTATACCGGAGGCTTTAAGCATTACAGATAGAATATGCTCAAGCGTAAACGTAGGCTCTTCAAGAAGCGGTATCAATATGGACGCTGTAAGACAAATGGGTGAAATAATTAAGGAAATGGCTTTCCTTACAAAGGATAAAGAGTCTATTGCTTGTGCAAAATTTGTTGTATTCTGCAATGCTGTTGAGGACAATCCTTTTATGGCAGGTGCTTTTCACGGAGTAGGTGAAAGAGATCTTGTTATAAACGTAGGCGTAAGCGGCCCGGGAGTTGTAAAGCGTGCTCTTGAAAGCGTAAGAGGTGCTGATTTTGAAACTGTGTGCGAAACAGTTAAAAAGACTGCTTTCAAAATCACAAGAGTAGGACAGCTTGTGGCACAGGAGGCAAGCAAAAGACTTGGTGTGCCTTTTGGCATAATCGACCTTTCACTTGCGCCCACTCCCGCAGTAGGCGATTCAATAGCTGAAATATTTAATGAAATGGGTCTTGAACAGGCAGGTGCTCCCGGAACGACTGCTGCTCTTGCAATGCTTAACGACAATGTTAAAAAGGGCGGTGTTATGGCAAGCTCATATGTTGGCGGACTTTCAGGTGCATTTATACCGGTAAGTGAGGATCACGGTATGATAGACGCTGTAAATGCAGGTGCTCTTACACTTGAAAAGCTTGAAGCAATGACCTGTGTATGCTCCGTTGGTCTTGATATGATAGCAATACCGGGAGATACCTCAGCTGAAACTATTTCAGGCATTATTGCAGATGAAATGGCTATAGGTATGGTAAATAATAAAACAACGGCTGTGAGAGTTATACCTGTTATCGGTGCAAATATCGGTGATACGGTAGAGTTCGGCGGACTTTTGGGCTATGCTCCGGTTATGCCCGTAAATAAGTTCAGCTGTGAGGCATTTATTAAAAGAGGTGGAAGGATTCCTGCGCCTATTCATAGTTTTAAAAATTAAGTCTGCGTGTCGATAAAGTCGACACGCTTGCAAGAAATGCTTGC
>JAUNPM010000294.1 GCA_030536675.1 Clostridia bacterium
GCAGTGGATTTTTTCGAAACTGTTGTTAAAAGTGATGAAGCGGCTTATTATATTGAACAGCTTAAAAATTGGGATTGGAAAACTGTTTTCAGTTATATTGAAAACTTTCTTAAAAGCGGCGGAAATGTATTAAATTCAACAATAGGTGTTGTAAGAACTATTTTCAGTACAACGGTTAATATAATCATAGGACTTATATTCGCAATATATATATTGCTTCAAAAAGAAAAATTATCTGTACAGTGTGCAAAAATTTTGTTTGCAATTGTTCCTAAAAAATATGCAGTCAAAACTATTGATATAGCAAAGATGACATATGGGATATTTTCAAGTTTTGTAACTGGGCAGTGTCTTGAAGCCTGCATTTTGGGAACAATGTTTTTTATAGTTCTTTCTATATGCAGAATGCCGTACAGTCTTTTGATAGGAGTACTTATTGCTTTTACTGCTTTAATACCTATTGTAGGTGCATTTATAGGGTGTTTTATATCTGCTTTGCTTATATTAATGATCAGTCCCATAAAAGCTGTGATTTTTGTTGCGATATTTTTAATATTACAGCAGATTGAAGGTAATCTTATTTATCCTCACGTAGTGGGAAATTCTGTAGGACTTCCTTCAATGTGGGTATTGGTTGCAGTAACTGTTGGTGCTAATTTATTTGGTGTATTAGGTATTTTATTTTTTATACCTTTATCATCGGTCATTTATGCCTTGTTTAAAACTTGGGTAAATAATAGAATAAAAAAAGCGGATATTGATTTAAATAATTATATTAATAATTAATTTTAAATAATAAAATAAGAGTGTTTATGATTTTGACACTCTTATTTTTGTATATATAATAAATTCAATATGTTTTATGTACAAATATTTGATGTTTTTTTTAATTAATGTTGTTAAAGATTACTTTTTCTTGTAAGCATTGTTAATAATTACCTATTTTTACCGCTTACTGCAATTAAAAATATAAAAAATTACGGTTAAATACATAAATTTAAACAAAAAAATTTTTATGATTAGCGAATTGCATAAAAATAAAAAATTTAATTTGTGTAAATGTGATATAGAGAGTTTTGTGAAAATAGTTTATTATAATAACAAGATAAGTAGACATATTGGTCTAAATTTAAGGAGGAATATTATAATGGCAGAACTTAAGTTAAAAAATATTGTTAAGAAGTATCCTAACGGATTTGTAGCTGTTAAGAATTTTAACCTTGATATTGAAGATAAAGAATTTATTATTTTCGTAGGTCCTTCAGGCTGCGGTAAATCTACAACTCTTAGAATGATAGCAGGTCTTGAAGAAATTTCAAGCGGCGAATTGTGGATAGGAGATAAGCTTTGCAATACTGTTGACCCTAAGAACAGAGATATAGCAATGGTATTCCAGAATTATGCTCTTTATCCTCATATGACAGTTTATGATAATATGGCTTTTGCTCTTAAACTTAGAAAAGTTCCAAAGGCTGAAATAGACAAGAAGGTTAGAGAAGCTGCAAAGATTCTTGATATTGATCATTTATTAGACAGAAAGCCTAAGGCTCTTTCAGGCGGACAAAGACAGAGAGTTGCAATGGGTAGAGCTATTGTACGTTCACCAAAGGTTTTCCTTATGGACGAACCTCTTTCAAACCTTGATGCAAAGTTAAGAGTGCAGATGAGAAGTGAAATTTCAAAACTTCATCAGAAATTACAGACAACATTTATTTATGTTACACATGACCAGACAGAGGCTATGACACTTGGTACTCGTATCGTTGTACTTAAGGACGGTGTTATACAGCAGGTAGATACACCTCAGAACTTGTACAATAAGCCTGAAAATCTGTTTGTTGCAGGATTTATAGGTTCACCTCAGATGAACTTTATAAATGCAACTGTTGCAAAGAGCGGTTCAGATGTTACTGTAAACTTTGGTGAATATTCATTAAAGCTTCCTGAATATAAGACTAAGGCGTTAATTGACGGTGGATATGTTGGTAAAGAAGTTACTATAGGTATAAGACCTGAGGATGTTCACGATGAGGATATTTTCTTAAGTAC
>JAUNPM010000295.1 GCA_030536675.1 Clostridia bacterium
CAGTCCTGAATATATATGATGCCCTTTACAAGCATCAGAATGAGATAAAGCATTATCTGACTTCACACGAGCAGGGAGCTGCCCATGCTGCGGACGGATATGCAAGAGCAACGGGTAAGGTTGGCGTTTGTCTTGCAACAAGCGGCCCGGGAGCCTGTAATCTTGTAACAGGCATAGCTACTGCATATATGGACAGTATACCCTTGGTTGCCATAACGGGAAACGTATCTTTAAATTATTTGGGAAGAGATAGTTTTCAAGAGGTTGATATTACAGGCATAACAATGCCTATAACAAAGCATAATTTTATTGTTAAGGACGTTGCAGAGCTTGCCGATACTGTGAGAAAGGCTTTTTATATTGCTAAAAAAGGACGTCCCGGTCCTGTTCTTATAGATATTACAAAGGATGTAACTGCCGCTATGTATGAGTATACTCCGGCAGAGCCCTATAAAATAGAAAAAAGAACAAGCACAATAACGGAGGAGGATATTACTGCTGCCGTTGAGCTTATAAAAAATTCCAAAAAGCCATTTATATACTGCGGCGGAGGCTGTATAAATTCAGAGGCTTCAGAGGAAATAATAAGGTTTGTTGAAAATCAGGATATGCCTGTTTCCTGCTCCTCTATGGGACTTGGTGTTGTGCCTGCAAATCACCCTAATTATACGGGTATGATAGGTATGCACGGAACTAAAACATCAAATCTGCTTGCAAATGAATGTGATCTGTTTATTGCAATGGGTGCAAGATTCAGTGACAGAGTTGCAACAAATTTTAAGACATTTGTTCCTAATGCAAAGGTTTTACATATAGACATTGACCCTGCCGAAATAAATAAAAATATTGTGGCTACACAGTCAATTATAGGTGATGTAAATGAAATTGTAAAACGCCTTAATGAAAGACTTGAAAAGGCTGAGCACAAGGAATGGCTTGAAAAAGCTAATGAATACAAAGCTAAGTATCCTTTAATGTACGACCACGACGGTACATTAAAGCCTCAGTACATTATGGAAAGAATAAATGCCATATGTAAAGGTGAAGAGATAATTGTTACCGAGGTTGGTCAGCATCAGATGTGGGCTTGTCAGTTTATTGAAAATAAGTACCCCAGACACTTCCTTACATCGGGAGGTTTAGGAACTATGGGTTACGGTCTTGGTGCCGCAATAGGCGCTAAAGTAGGTAAGCCTGACAAGGTCGTATTCAATATAGCAGGCGACGGCTGTTTTTATATGAATCATATTGAAATGGCAACTGCTGTTGCAAACTCCGTGCCTATAATAGAAATTGTTATTAATAACCACGTTTTGGGTATGGTAAGACAGTGGCAGGATCTGTTCTATGATGCAAGATACTCACAGACAAATCTTGACAAGGCAACGGATTTTGTTAAATTGGGTGAGGCTTATAAAGCAGCTACATTTAATGTAACAAAGCCCGAAGAAGTTGATGACGCTATAAAAGCCGCTATTGAGTGCGGAAAACCTGCTCTTATTATTTGTGAAATAGGAAGAGATGAAAAGGTATTCCCTATGATCCCTGCAGGTAAAAGCTGTGAAGATATGATAACCCTCGATGAATATGAGGAGCTTCAGCAGAATTAATTATAAATACGGCACTGCCTCTTTAAATGATAAGGGGTGGTGCTAAAATTTTGTAAATTTGTTTTAATTCTTGAAAATATGGGCTTGATTTATAAGGTCTGTTATTTTGTAACACAAAGTAACAGAGGTATGTGATATTATATATCTGTAGATCTATGAATAGAAGATTTTAAGAGAGGTGAAAGCCTCTCTTCTGGCTGTCGAAAAAGTCGACAGCCTTGAAAGAAATGCTTGCATTTCTTTCAGTTATCTAAGGAAGGAACTACCAAGTTTTCCGCAAACAAGCTGAAAAAACAGCTTGTTTACAGAAAAGTTCCTGTCCTCGGCGAAAATGCGATTTCCGCCTGCGGATTAAAGTCTGCGACGCTAATTGCAAGTTGTATGTTACAATTATTCAAATTTTTTAATAAAAATAGGTTTATTGACAGTCTGA
>JAUNPM010000017.1 GCA_030536675.1 Clostridia bacterium
TTGCAAGTTGTATGTTACAATTATTCAAATTTTTTTATAAAAATAGGTTTATTGACAGTCTGTAAGAAGCCGTTTTTCGGCTTCTTTTTTTACGCTGTTGACAAACCTATACCCCCTATGGTATAATATCCATATACCCGTATAGGTATACTCAAAGAAAGGAGGATATTATGAAGCATTTTATGAAAAAATTAGAGCACATTCTTGAAATAGGCGGAATAAAAAAAGATATTGCTTTCCTTGTTATTTCAGGCATTGCCCTAATTATAAGCATTTTTGATTTGCCTGTATTTCCCTTTGATGCAGCTTGGATAGCTGTTATATTATGTGGAATACCAATTATTTTAGAAGCAATTATAGGACTGACAACGGAATTTGACATAAAGGCTGATGTACTTGTTTCACTTGCCTTAATTGCCTCAATATTAATAGGTGAAGATTTTGCGGCAGGTGAAGTTGCTTTTATTATGCAACTTGGAGCATTGCTTGAAGATCTGACGGTAGCAAAAGCAAGAGCAGGCATTGAAAAGCTGGTAGATATGACGCCTCAAACAGCAAGAGTATTGCGAGACAAAACAGAATTTATTATACCCGCAGAGCAGGTAAGGGTTGGAGATAAACTGCGTGTTTTGCCCGGCGAAAGCGTACCCGTTGACGGTATTATATTATCGGGTCAAACCTCTGTCAATCAATCGGTTATGACAGGAGAATCCTTACCCGTTGATAAAACCGTGGGGGATACTGTTTCAAGCGGTACTGTTAATCAATTCGGTGCATTTGAAATGAAAGCAACAAAGGTTGGAAAGGACAGCTCCATTCAGCGTATGATAAGTCTTGTCCAATCTGCCGATGCGGGAAAAGCCAAAATTGTCGGTATGGCAGACAGGTGGGCAACTTGGATAGTCATAATTGCTTTAACAGCCGCCGTTCTTACGTGGTTCTTCAGCGGCGAGATAATACGTGCCGTTACCATTCTTGTTGTGTTCTGTCCCTGTGCACTGGTGTTAGCCACACCTACAGCAATTATGGCGGCAATAGGAAATGCCTCAAAACACGGTTTTCTTGTAAGAGAAGGCGATGGATTGGAGCGTCTTGCAAGCATAAAAAAAATAGCATTTGATAAAACAGGCACACTGACCTACGGAATACCCAAAGTTGTCGGGGTAAAAAGTCTTTCCAAACATTACAACCAAGACAAAATATATGCCCTTGCAGCGGCAGCGGAGCAGTACTCCGAGCATCCTTTAGGAAAGGCTATCACGGCATCATATAAGTCAGAAAATAAAAATGAAATTATTGCTGCACAGGATTTTAAAATGCTCCCGGGCAGAGGTATTTCGGCAAAAGTTGAAAACAAAACCATACTTGCGGGAAATTTAAAAATGCTTGAGGAGTATCATATTGATATTAATATAAATCCCGAAATAAAGGATTTTCTTAACAAGGGCTGTACATTGACTTATGTTGCCATTGACGGCATTTTTGCAGGTTACATTGCCCTTTCCGACACAATTCGCAAAGAAAGCGCAAATATGATAGATCAGCTTACCCAAATAGGTACTCCTGCGGTACTTTTAACGGGAGATAATAAAAATGCGGCAATGAACATAGCAGATCAGGTACATATAAAAGAAGTATATTCAAACTGCTTGCCCGAAGATAAGCTAAACTATATTAACGATTCACAAAATGAAAATATGCCCGTTTGTATGATAGGCGACGGAATAAATGACGCTCCCGCACTGAAAAAAGCCTTTGTAGGCATTGCTATGGGCGGCGTGGGAAGCGACATTGCAGTTGATGCCGCAGACATTGCTTTAATAGATGATGATGTAAAGGAACTGCCTCATTTGGTCTTACTTTCAAAGCGTATGATGAAAACGATCAAGCTAAACCTTACATTTTCAATGGGGCTTAATTTTCTTTCAATCATACTTGCAATAACAGGTGTATTAAATCCCGTTATAGGCGCCCTTGTCCACAACGCAGGTTCCGTTGTTGTAATAATAAATTCGGCATTACTTTTGAAATGGAGGAATAAAAATGTTTTTTAATATTGCAGGTCTTTTAATAGGCATAATTATTTTATTGGGAAGTGTTTATTACCTTATTAAAGAAAAGAACGACAAACAATCTCAAAAAATATACTCAATTTTTTCTGTTATAGGAGCAGTTATAGTAATTGCAATGACAATTACATTATTGGTTTAACAGACCTATTAAATTTTATTACAATATAATAGCGCAGGCGGTCAAATGCCTGCGCTATTATATTACTCTTCTTCACGTTCATTTCTTGTTACATTCATAAGCTTATACTCAAAATTCTGTTTTTCCTTACTCACAATTGTAGATAATATCATACCGCTGAAATAACACTGTATTGCGGCAATTGCTGTAAATCCGCACACAATAAGAGTAGGAAAATTAGGAACCTCCCCAATTTTAAAATAAGTAACAGCAATAGGAATAAAAAATCCAATTGCAAGCAATATCAAAACAAGAGAGATCCACCCAAAGAAATTAAGTGGCTTATAATTTTTATACAGCTTTACAATAGTCATTAAAACCTTTATACCGTCTGAATATGTATTGAGCTTTGACGTGCTTCCCTCTATTCTGTCCCTGTAATCTATTACAACATTTTTTATAAACATATTCTTATCTATAGCGTGTATCGTCATTTCCGTTTCAATTTCAAAGCCCTTTGAAAGCACAGGAAAAGTTTTTACAAAGCTATAGCTAAAAGCCCTTAAGCCTGTCATTATATCCTTAATATCACTTTTAAAGAGCATATTTATAGAGCCTCTTACAATTGAATTTCCAAAGTTATGAAAAGGTCTTTTGTTCTCTGTAAAATAAGTTGATGAAAGCCTGTCGCCCACAACCATATCCACCTTTTTTTCAAGGACCTCCTTAACCATTTCTGGTACAGGCTCCACAGGATAAGTATCATCTCCGTCAGTCATTACATAGCAGTGAGCGTCTATTTCTCTGAACATTCTTCTTATAACATTTCCCTTGCCCTGCTGATATTCATATCTTACTATAGCCCCTGCCCTTCTCGCTATTTCGTCTGTTCCGTCTGTTGAGTTGTTGTCATAGACATATATAGTTGCTTCGGGCAGCACTCTCTTAAAATCCTCAACAACCTTTTTAATTGTCTTGCTTTCGTTGTAGCAAGGTATAAGCACCGCAATTTTATCCATTTAAATGATCTCCTCTCTTATAACCAGAACTGTACTGATGATGCTATTTTCCAGAACATTTCCGGATTTGTATCCATTGGTGAATAATATCTTCCGCCAACCGTAACCGCAAAAGTAATAAACAAACTTATCATAAAGCATACAGGCAGACAATAGTTAAATATTTTAATATAATCCCTTTCCCTGTATTTGTTATAGGCAGTAAATATAACAATTATTGCAGCCAAAACTAAAAGCCACGTAAAGTCAATAAAATATCTTGCCAGTATACCTGCCATAATTGCATCGGCAAAAGCTATAATAAATGCAAAAGCCACAAGCATAACAGTAAGTGCGTAAAGTCCTTTTTCCTTAAGCTCCCGCCTAACTTTAGGTATTATTAAAAGTATCCAAAGCACAGGCTGAATAAACAGCACGCCGCCGTAGGTACCCTCTTTTATTGTAATGCCCATATAGTTAGTCGCAAAATTTGTGGTGGTAACATAAGGGAAAGTTCCCTCAATATTAAAAGGCTGCAGCACATAGTAAAATATTCCCTGAAAAATTCTTCCCAAATCAAATGATCTTGCCGTCATATCATTTGTTGTCATATTGTATTGGGCGCCAAAATCAAACACTGAGCCAAATCTTGAATAGTTGTAATAAAACATAAAAAGTGCAAAGAGCACTATAGGCAGTGCAAAGCATAAGCTCTCAACTGCACTTTTTGCTGAAAACAGCTTTCTTTCCTTAAACACCGCACTGCCGTAAATTGCAGCAGCCGTAAACAAAACAAGAAGGAGCTGAGGTCTGCACCCTGCTATAAGAGCCATAAGCAGTGAGCCTGCAAAGAGCTTGACCTTGCTCAGTCCATATCCATTGTCATTTTCCTTAAAGGCCGTAAGCCAAAAATACAATCCGCTTACGCCAAGAGTGACCGCCGTAAATATAGGCAATGTATACATATCAGGCCACACAAGCAAAAATCCCGTTCCAATACCCGTTACAAACAATGTCGTAAGCATAATATACAAAAGTAACGGTACACTTTCGTCTTTTCTCTGCATAAATTTTTTTGCAATTGCATATATAAGCAAATAACTCATCAATATAAATATTGGAATAAGTATCAATATACAAATATGCGGCATTAGATCGGCACCTGATATAAGCTTTGCAGGTATATTAAACAAAAGAGCAGGCACTATGCCAAAATAAACATAGTATTTACCCTCATAATATGCGTGATCCCATTTTGCACTTGCTCCCGCCTCATTTCTGCTGCTTGGGTCATAGGGATTTTCAAGCTCCGTAAGCTTTGTATCAGGCTCCTCATTAATGTAAAAATGCCCCTCCATTATTGCATCGGTAAGTTCAATATACTGTGACTGCCAGCTTACCGTATTATACACATACATAGGGTTAATATATGCGGCGGAAATCATAATCACAGCCTGTAAAGCAGCAATTACTCCTACAGCTGCCCTTTGTCTTATACTTCTCTGATTCAGCTTATATTGATAAAATTCAGAGCCTGGTCTTATAATGTATACTAAGGCAATGAGCGCCAATATAACAAGCACTCTTACCAAGCTGAAATGAAACGGCACCTGCTTATTTAAAACAACGCTGTTTATTTGTATCTCCTTGTTTTGGGCATTTTTAAACTCCATAGAAAGCTCGTCTGATTTTCCGCTTAAATTAAGATTAATGTATTTGGTTCTCTCAACCGTAGACACAATGCTTCTTTCAGGCATACTTATACCCGAAGAATTGCTTTCATCATTTATATTGAGCTTTATCTTTATGAGCTTATTTTCCTCGGCTTTTTTGAGCATATTGTATTTTGTGCTTTTATCACTTATATTTTCAACATCACCAATATCCTCTGTATTTTCCACATCAATATATATATTTTTAATTTCCGTATCTATATCACTGTAGTATATTTTACCGCTGTTGTTTTGAAATTTCAGCCTGCCGTCACCCATATATTCAACATCCGAGCTTATGGTTGCCTCCTCCAAAACAACAGGCTCATAACCTATACCTTGGAAAAACCTGAAATTAAACAAAAAAACCTCAAGCAAAATAACTATTAAAACCACAGCCGAAAGCTTTGCCTTTCTTGAATTTTTTAATACAGATATGTTAAAAAAACTATTTTTCATAAGCTCCTCCTTTAGTAAGCCCGCATTATCAAGCAATTAAAACCGTTTGATCCCCATTTATTTACAATTCGACAAAACAATTCTTTAAAATTATATCATAATAACATATATTACGCAAGCAATTTAAAGTTTTTGCAGGGCCTATGCCTCCTGTTACTTATCATTATGCCGCAATCAAACAAACCTTTATATAAGTTTATAACAATTTTTATATAACGTCAAGTTTTCAATAAAATATCCATATATTTTGTGCATATTGCACATAAAAAAGCGGGTAAATTTATCCCGCTTAATTTAACCCATATGTAATTTTTTCTTCTTTAGTTTATCAAAATATCTATATATAATCTTGAAAATTCCGTTTTCTCTTTTCTTTTCCGTCATAACCCGTCTATACTGACTTATAAGCTGTTTACCGCATACCCTTAAATCCCTTTTTAAAACCTCTTCATATGCCTTTTCTCTCGTATCGGCAAGTTTTCCCTTTAAAATACCTTCCACCTTGTTTTTAAAATCCTCCGTATTTTTCCCCTTGTAAAGCTCAACCCCCTCTTTAAACCAGTTTTCATATATGGGAATATCCCTAATTATTACGGGAATTTTCATTGACAAAGCCTCAAGCAAAACAAGCCCCTCTGTTTCTTCATATGTAAGAAACATAAACAGATCGCTTCCTGCATAAGCATCTCTTAATTCATCACTGGATACATAGCCGGGAAAATAAAGATTTGGCAGCTTGGTTTTTAATGCCTTTTGTATTTCGGCAGGCAATAATTTTGTATCGGTGTAACCAAACCATATAAACTTATATTGAGGCATTTCTTTTGCAAGCTCAATAAAATCCAATATTCCCTTTCTCTTTATAAAAAGCCCTACAGACATTATTATTTTATCATCATTACTAAAACCGTACTTTTCCCTAAAACTTTCTCTGCTTCCCTTTTCCCTGCTGTAATAGCTTGTATCTATCCCGTTTGAAATATTTACAACAGGCTTTTTTATACCATAGCTTTCTATAAGCTTTTTTGAATACTCTGTAGGTGTAATAATAATATCCCCACTGCTGTAACACAATTTGATCCACATTTTAAATAAGGGCGCCACAATATCAGAGCCAATAAAAGACCTTTTAAAATCCTCCTGCGTTGAGTGACCGTGATACACGATCCCTTTGCCCTTAAGCCTTGCAATAACACTCATAATAAGAGAATCGGGAAAAACCGTATTTAAATGCACAATGTCATAATCGTCCTTTGCATTAGTAGTATATGGTATATTATTTTCCTTTAAATAGCCTATCTGCTGTCTTATAGCCTTCCCAACTCCGCTTTTGGCAACGGTTTTCATATTGCCCGTATATATTAATACCTTCATTTTACTTCCCCCTTTTTAAGCAACAAGCCTTATTATAAAGTCAGAAACAAACTTAAGCCCTGCGCTGTATAAAAATATTGCCAAAGGCTTGCCTGCCAATATTATGATAACATATTTAATAAAAGACATTTTTGTAAGTCCCGCAAGAAAGCACAGGAAATCATCAGGCGCACAAGGCAAAAATATTGCCAGAGCAAACATTTTATTAAAATTCTTTCTTTCAAGCCAGCCTGCATATTTGTTGTACTTTTTTTCACCTATTATTTTTTTTACAAATTCCACTCCATACTTTCTTGATATCATAAATGCAGCAAAAGATCCCAAGCATATCCCCACATAGTTATATATAAACCCCTTAAATGCCCCGAATATAAGCACACCCCCAAGACAGCCTATTGCTCCCGGCAGTATTGGAAAAACAACCTGTATTGCCTGTATCATAACAAACACAACAGGGGCAAATATACCGAGCCTTGACAAAAATTCATTTAAAGCCTCCGATGATACAAATATATTGCTTTTGATTCCGTATACCATAAACACAGCCGACAATGTTAATCCCAATATTGTGCAAAAATTTATTACTATACTCATATATTTTATATTTGCCGTTTTTTCCATAATAACCACTCCTCTTGTTATTCTTATATAACTATATCACATTAATGTAAACTGTTCATATGACCCACGTAAAATTTTATATTTTACATATTTTCCTTCTCTTATTTTTATTATAAACCCAATATTTAAACAAAATATAAACTAAAACAAAAGAAAAAAGAAAAAACTTTCCGTTATAGCAGAAAGTTTTTCATAAAAGCAGCTTATTTTTGTTTTTATCTTATTCTGAATCTGTATCCCGCACCCCATACTGTTTCAATATATTTAGGATTTGCGGAATCGTCTTCGATTTTTTCCCTTAATCTGTTAATATGTACGGCTACCGTTGCCGTATCTCCCAAAGCCTCCAGTCCCCATATTTTTTCATAAAGCGTTTCCTTGCTTATTACGGTATCTGCATTTGTTACAAGAAACAGCAGAAGCTCATACTCCTTGTTCTTTAAAAACACTTCTTTATTTCTTACATAGACCCTTCTGGACTTTGTATTTATTTTAATGGCTCCTATTACGGTTTCACCTTCAATTTGCTTTTTGTTTCCCTTTATTCTGTTGTAGGCGGCAATATTTGCCTGTACTCTTGCCGCAAGCTCTCCGGGAGAAAACGGCTTTACAATGTAGTCATCGGCACCCAGTCCCAGACCTCTTATTTTGTCAATGTCCTCTTTTCTTGCCGTAACCATAAGTATAGGTATATCAAGCTTTTCCCTCAGCTTTCTGCATATTGTAAATCCGTCCATATTAGGCAGCATAAGATCCAGGAGTATAAGGCTGTATCCGCCCTCAAGACCTTTGTTAAGCCCCTTTACTCCGTCACTTTCTATATCTGCTTTAAATCCGCTTATTTCAATATAATCTCTTTCAATTTCGGCTATTGATCTGTCATCTTCAATTATCAGAACTTTTTCCACTTTCCACACCCTCTTTCGGAAACTCCATAACCACTCTTAAGCCCTTAGGCTTTATATTCTCTGCATATATATTTCCACCGAAATGCTCCAGTATTTTAGCTGTAATAGCAAGTCCCAAGCCGCTTCCCTTGTTGGGATTATTTCTTGAAGGATCACTTCTGTAAAACACATTAAACAGCTTTTCAAGAGCCGCTTCGGGAACCCCTGGACCGTCGTCATCAATTATTATTCTTACATATTTTTCAGTATTTTCATAACCGATATTTATATTTACAACGTCCTTGTCCTTGTACTTAAGACTGTTTTCAAGTATGTTTGTGACCGCATTTCTAAACTGCACGGGATCGGCATAAATTTCAACAATTTCATCATTTTGTTTTATATTTATGTTTACATTGCTTTCCGAATACTTTGTATCATCAGCTATATTGCAAATTTCATTTTTGACATTTATTGTTTCGGGGTAAAAAGGATAATCACCCAGATCCAGCTTTGAAAACAAAAACAGCTTATCGGTTATTCGGTCAATATCATCTGCCTTTTCCTTAATTGTTTTCATATATTTCATTCTCAATTGAGGAGTAGCCGCCACTCCGTCAATAAGCCCTTCAATATATGCCTTAATTGAAGTAAGAGGTGTTCTCAAATCGTGAGATATCCTGCTATAAGCTCCTTTCTGTTTTCCTCCTGCTTTTGCTTATAATCCAAAGATTCCTTAAGCCTTTTAGTCATATCGTTAAATGCCTCACAGACAGGTTTAAACTCATCCTTTTCATTATAATCTATATGAATTTCGAGATTCCCACCTTTTATGTTATTTACCCCTTCAGTTAAAATATCAATTGGCCTTTTTATCTTTTTAAATACAAATTTAGTTAAAAACCCGTTTGTCACAAACACAGAAACAACTACAAGCACTATAATACCAAGAACTATGCTTTTTGCCACACCCTCATAATTGTTGCTTCCTTTGTATTCACTGTTGCTGTACACACATATAAGATACTCTTTATTTTCAATGTTTGTTCTTTTGCAGTAAACGGAATTTCCGTCATATGAAATACTTCCCTCCGTTTCCACATCTCTCAGATTTTCTGCAAAAGCACTGTTTTCACCCTTGTTCACAACACCTAAGGAATATATAAGCTCTCCCTTATCCGTATATACTTCAAGCCTTTTATTGCTTTCCGTCAAATATTTTTCAAGAGAAGCATATGTTTTCGTTTGTTTGGGGTCGGCCTTATTTCCCGCTTTTATGATTTTTTCCGCCCCTCTTATTTCACCGCTGTAAATATATGAGATTTCTTCCGATATTTCATTTACACTGGGCTGGTAAAACAAATGCCATAAAATAAGTATTGCGCACAGTGAAACAATAACACTTACAAAAGCAGGAATAACGATCATAAGAATATTTGATATAAAAAGCCTTTTCTTTACCGTCATATTGACCTCCCCTTATAAACATATCAAGCATTTTTATTTATTATACAACTTTAAAAATAAAAAATCCACAAACTATATTTAAACAATGTTAAAATATTTATAAACTGACCTTTTCCGCCAAAATTATTTTATTGCAATTTATTATATTTAGGCTTATACTGTAATTAACAAACTTTATATCTAGAGTTGAGGGAAATGGAATAAAAAATTCATATCAACCCAAACAAAAATTAAATTTAAGCATTAGAAAAAATATTTGGGCACAACAAATAAGCATAAAGCAAAGATTTATGCTTGAGTGTACAAATATGAGAGGAAGTGTTTAAGCCAGTCTTTTTACAGATACAAGTTTTCTGTAAGATTGTTTTGTTGTAGTGACAGCAGCTATTGCAACAGCCAAAAGAGCTATGTGAGCAATGGTATTCAGGTTAGAAACAGCTTTTATATTTCTAACCCACATACGTTCCTGACCAGTATTTTTAAATCTTGAGTTATAGCGTTCACATTCAGTGCGCAGAGAATAAATTTTTTTAAAGGCTTTACTTTTTCTATCTTTTGAAAGTCTTAAATCATCAGGAATTATTTGGTATTTCGTGCAGCCACGATTCTTTTTACCGTTATTCCAGTTTTTGTGATTGCAGGGACAAGAGCCGTTTTTAGACCTTTTAAAAGGACAACAGAATTTTTGCCTTGTCCTTCCATTTTCGATAAATTTACCATCTCTGTGCATAGCAAGTCCTGCATCACAGATTGGATTGCCAACAGGAAGGCATTTAGAGTTTTTTGAGTTTCTTTTATTGATAGGAATAAAGCATTCACCGTTGTAAAGATTGTAAATGGTGTGATATATATTTCTTACATCATAAGCTTTATCGGCGATAAAATAACATTCATCAATGGACAATACTTCATTTGTTTTTGACAATATATCAAGAGTAACTGTACTGTCGGCAATATTGGCAGGAGTTGTCATTTCATATATAGGCAAGCCTGTGATACAGTCAACAACTACATGATTCTTATAACCCCAGTAAAATTGAAATTTTTTCTCATTAGCGTTGTTAGAAGCAGTATGGATACCCAAACGGCAGTCCTTGTCTGCATTAGGCTGGTTAGAGGGATTAAATTTATCTGTTTTAAAAGCTTTTGGATTGTTTTGAGAAGTATTTGCAACAACAGGTGTGGAATCCAGACCGATGAAGGAAGTATCAATTATGCCTTTTTCAGCAAGGATATGTACCTGTTCAGACATAATGGTTTTAAAAATTTCATTATCAAATTCATTGATGAAATCAATAAAAACCGTATAAGAGGGCAACTTTTTCATAATATTAAAACCACAGTAATATGCCAGTAAAAGATTATTATTAAGAAAATCAACAAGTTGTGTAACCTTTGAGAAGCCTTCAATTTTCATAAGAATAAAGGCACAAATCAAGGCATGTTTTGAAAAACCTTTACGACCTCTTGAAGGATATTCCTGAATTGACGAAAGGTCTAGATTTATAAAAAGCGAATCATAAAAAGCAGCCTGTGGCTGAGATGTAAAAAGTGAAATGTCCTTAAGAATTTCTTGACGATAGATAACAATCAGCTCCTTTTTGTTTGTTTTTGTCTACTATTATTATAACATAATGAGCTGATTGTTTCTATAAATTTGTAGTGATAAAGGAGTTAGCCATGCTCCTGTAATGGGCTTAAATTCAATGGTTTTTGAATTTCCCTATTTTATAAATTTTATATTTTAATTTGTGGTTAAAAAAATCACAATACACGACTCTCTTGATAAGCTGCTCAATATGGCATTAAAGGATCCCGTATTAAAAGAAAAGCTCATTAACACTGAAAGCGCCAAAGAACCAATGGAAGAATTTTGCCGCATAGCAGGTGAATACGGCTGTCCCATAAATATGGGAGATCTCCTTTCTCTTAACGAAACTCTCTGGAGCAATCTTTTAAAAAGCACAAACGGCGGCGCAACATTTCCAATAGACGAATGGGCAGACGCTTATGAACAGTTTATATATTCACTTAAATTTTAACAACTTGACAAGGCTGTCAAAAGGATAGCCTTGTCATTTTTCTCTGTATTACATCTTCTTTAACTCTTCAACAATAGTATTGCACTTTTCATATACTTCATTTTCATCAACACCAATATTGAATTTTCCTCTTTCATACAATATTCTGCCCCTCACCATTGTAAGAGCAACATTTTCTTTGCTTCCGCTGTATACTATATTTTTCAAAATATTATTTTCAGGCTGCATATTTGGCTTTTTTAAATCTATCATTATTATATCGGCATTTTTGCCCTCCTTAAGACAGTCACTGTCAATACCCATAGCCAAGGCTCCGTTTACACAAGCCATTTCAATTACCCTTTCTGCAGGCATAGCAGCTGCGTCGCCTCTTGATACCTTTTGAAGAGCCGAAACAAGATACATTTCCCTAAACATATCAAGCGCATTGTTGCTTGCAGATCCGTCTGTGCCTATTGCAGCCTTAACACCCTTTTCAATTAATTTTGTAACAGGCGCAATGCCGCTTGCCAGCTTACAATTTGAAGCAGGATTTGTAACCGCATAAATATTTTTCTCCTTCATTATTTCAATATCCCTTTCACTTAAATAATTACAGTGAAAAAGACAGCCTCCGTAATTTAAAAGTCCTATGCTTTCAAAAAGCTCAACGGGACTTTTACCGTATCTTTTTATGCAGTCGTTTAAGTGGTTTAATTTCTCACAGCAATGTGCCGACACGGGCGCCGTTAAACAGTTTTTAAATTCCGCAAATTCTTAAAGTATTTTAATATACGTAGTATACTCTGCGTGAAATCCAAGCATATGACTTATGCCGTTTCCGCATTTGTTGTACTTTATATGCTCCTCTTCAAGCTCTTTGGGATTTGAAACAAAGTTATTTACGGCACCGCATATTACGCTTCTGTAGCCTGTTTCCTTTACTGCCCTGTATATTGCTTCAGGCAAAAAATACATATCAAAGGCAGATGTTATACCGCTTGTTAAATACTCCATTATTGCAAGCTTTGTAAACCAAACTCCATAATCATCATTCAGCTTAGACTCCATTGGAAATACAGCCTCATTAAGCCATCTGTCAAGAGGCAGGTCTTCCGCATAGGAGCGCAAAAAGGTCATTGGAGAATGTGCGTGGGCATTTTTAAAACCGGGCATAATAACATTTCCGCCGCAGTCTATTTCCCTTTCAAAATCCCCCTTTTTATGTTCACCAATATATTCTATTTTCTCTCCCTTTGTCCATAGTTCCAACCCCTCTTTTACTTGTACATCTCCGTCAAAATCAATAATTTTACAGTTATAAAATCTTATCATCACTTCACCGCTTTTACAACCTCTCTAATAAGTTTTTTAAACACGGGAGCCACCCTGTCCGCAGTTTCACGTACCTCCTCGTGACTTAAAGGTACCTCCGTTACTCCGCTTGCCATATTTGATATGCAGGAGATGCCGCACACCTTAAATCCACAGTGCCTTGCCACAACAGCTTCACAGCAGGTGCTCATTCCCACAGCGTCAGCCCCCATTGTCCTTAACATTCTTATTTCTGCAGGAGATTCGTAGCTTGGTCCCGTAAGCTGGACATAAACACCCTCTCTTATTTCAATTCCGTTTTTTTCTGCCGCTTTTCTTACCTTCCTGCACATTTCCGCATCATATATATTTGACATATCAGGAAATCTTGTTCCAAACTCATCAATATTTTTACCTATAAGAGGGTTTCTCACAAAGCAGGAAATATGATCCGTAATAAGCATTAGATCACCGCACTTAAAATCCCCGTTTATTCCTCCCGCCGCATTTGTCAATATAAGTTTTTCAGCCCCCATAAGCCTCATAAGCCTTATTGGCATTGTTACCTGCTCCATTGTATAGCCTTCGTAAAAATGCACTCTGCCCTGCATAATAACAACAGCCGTGTTCTCTAAATATCCAAAAACAAATCTTCCCCTGTGTCCCTGAACGGTTGAAACGGGAAAGCCCGGTATTTCACCGTAATCCACAACAGCCCTTACATCTGTTTCATCTGCAAGAGCACCCAGCCCCGACCCTAATATAATGGCAGCTTCAGGCACAAAGTCCGTTTTACTTCTTATTATGTCAAGCATATTTTTATAATCACTGTATTCCATATATACCTCCGTTAATATTACTGTAAAAACATTTTCTCTATATATCTTTTTCCCGTTTCTGTCTTAAATATTTTATTCATTACATTTTTTGCAGCCGACGGACTTTCGTTTTCCTCGTACAAATTTACAATAAAGTCAGCTTCCACAAGTATTTGATAGTCCAAGCCGTCTATTTTATTATATGTGTGGTGATGTCCCACAAGATATGACACTCTTTTTATAATGTCCTCACTTATGCCCAGCTTACTTAAAAGCTTTTCAGCCTCTGCAGGTCCTTCCATTTCCTGATAATTTCCCGCAGCACTGTTATATTTTTCTTCACTTAATTTTATGCCTATGTCGTGAACAACAGCTGCGATCTCAAGTATATTCTGAGTTTTTCCGTCAATTCCCTCCTCTTCTCCTATAGCCTTTGCAAAAGCATATACTTTCATAAAATGGTTGATTCTTCTGG
>JAUNPM010000296.1 GCA_030536675.1 Clostridia bacterium
AAGCCCTGCGGTTCCGCCGTAATCGTCAAGAACTATCGCCATTGATATTGAACCCTTTTTCATACGTGCAAAGAGCTTTGAACACTCCTTGGATTCATAAGTAAAATATGGCTCCTTCATATAATCCGCAATTTTAAAATCATCAATTTTCAAATCGTCTAAGAGCACTATATCCTTAAATGATAATATACCCACAATATGGTCATTTGTTTCACTGTATACGGGAAGCCTTGTAAATCTTTTTTCTTTAAATATCCTTACGGTTTCCTCATAGGAAAGATCGTCGGGTATTGCTGTTATGTCAATTCTGGGAACCATTACTTCTTCTGCCGTTGCGCTTTTAAAATCAACAACATTTGTTATCATTTCTCTTTCGTCAACAGCAAGTATGCCCTCCTCGTGGCTCACATCCACCATTGTTCTGAATTCATTTTCCGTTACAACAGGCATGTTGTCATTTTTGCTGCCCAAAATTTTAAAAATAAATCCCGTAACAATGTTAAGTAAAAATATAAAAGGCGTAAATATCCACATACAAAATGCAATTGGCTTTACACAAAATTGGCTCATACTTTCGGCATTATCTCTTGCATAGCTTTTTGGAGTTACCTCACCGAAAATAAGCACAAGCACCGTCATAGCACCTGTGGCTATACCTGCGCCGCTGCTGCCGAAAATATCCGTTGCCAAAACAGTTGCAATGGAAGAAGCGCCTATGTTTACTATATTGTTTCCTATAAGTATGGCGCTTAAAAGCTTTCCCGAATTGTCTGTTACGCTTTGTATGAGCTTTGCGTTTTTGACCCCTTCGTCAACCATAGCCCTTATTCTGATTTTGCTCAAAGATGTAAGAGCAGTTTCAGAGCTTGAGAAAAAGGCTGAAAGCATTAAACAAACAACAAGTACAATAATCATTGGTAAATACTGCGAACTATCCGAGTCCACGAAAATCACACTCCTATAAAAATAAAATTTTTTACTGCCCGTACGGGCGTTGAAATCCATTATAACACAAATTATCACATTTTCCAATAAGTTTTTTATCAATATTAAAAAAAATTATAAATATTTAAAATTATCCTCTTTCATTTTAAACCTATTAATGTTATACTAATTACAGAGAAGGATATTAAGGAAGTGCAATTATGAGTTTAAATGTTATTCATGGCGGAGATCTGGATGAAATTTCAAGGATCTACGGCATAAAAAAAGAAGAAATTTATAACTTTGGAGGTAATGTCAATCCTTTGGGGCTTCCCGATTCCGTAAAGGAAGCCATAGCCCTGAATACAGACGCACCTACAAATTATCCTGATGTGTCCTATGTAGCTTTAAGAGAAGCAATAAGTGATTATACAGGCATTGCCCCCGAGCATATTACAGTGGGAAACGGCTCAACGGAGCTTATATCTATGTGTATTAAAAGCATTGCTCCCAAAAAAGCAGTCATTGTTTCACCTGCATATTCGGAATACTTAAAGGAGATCAAACTTGCGGGAGGAGAAGCCCTTCTTTTTCCACTTAAGGAAGAAGACGAATTTATGCTTAACATACCCCAATTAAAAAAAGTACTTACTCCTGATGTGGATATGCTTGTTATATGCAATCCCAACAACCCTACGGGCACATATGTTACCTGCGGTCAAATACGTGAAATTCTTTTGTGCTGTAAGGAAAACGATATTAAACTTATGATAGATGAAACCTATGTTGAGTTTTCCGATATTAAAAAGAACGTATCTGCAATGCCACTTGTTGAAGAATTTGACAATCTTTTTATAATAAGAGGCACGTCAAAGTTTTTTGCCTGTCCCGGCTTAAGGCTTGGCTATGCAGCCTGCTCAAATAAAGGCTTCTTAAACTATATAGACGCACACAAAGACCCGTGGTCCGTAAATATTTTTGCCGAGCTTAGCGGCAAGGTTATGTTCAGAGATAAAGCCTTTATAAATAAGACCCGCAGTTTAATAAATACTGAAAGAGATAAAATATTCAAGGCATTGTTTGACATTGAAAGCGTCCACGTTTAT
>JAUNPM010000297.1 GCA_030536675.1 Clostridia bacterium
TATAAACTTCTCTTTTCCTGCAACTATGCTTGGATACTAGGCTTGTAATTTCCATTGCAATTAAATTATTTTTCATTTAAGATAATTTATACTTTTTATTTTCATAATGCTTTATCACAATTTAAATCTTAAAATTTCTTATTGTATCAAGTATATGGCTTTACAATATCAATATATATTAAATCCGGATTCTATAGTATAAACCAACACATTAATACTCATTTCTGACAGCTTTTTCTTTCACTGTTTATTTTAACATTTACATTATAGATATTAAATACATTTTATTCAGCACCAACACAATTTTTTTAGTTATGCAACTACCGCTACTCTGCTTTAATACATATAAAACATTACTTAATATTAAATATCGATTATCTTACTTTGTTTAATAAATTTATTGCTCTGCCGGCTTAAATTTATTATAATTACTTTAATAATTATAATCCTTTTAATGTCTAACATTACTTCCTTGCCATCTATATCAATATGTCCTTGTCTTTATAGTTTAATATAAACCGTAAAAATATGTTTTTTAACATATCCACAATCATCAATCGGTTGATCTCATCACAATCTCTTAACTTTCATAAACTTTACGATTTTAAAACTATAAGACTAAATTCTCTTTTTGGTGGAATCCTCTCCTTTCGTTTTGTTATTTATAACTCGTTTCTTATCTTGTATATATATAATAACCTATATCTTAAATTTTGTCAATAGAATTTTAAAAAAATTTTAATTAAAAACTCCACAAAAATTCAAAATATTTTTTGTTATATTTTCATAATACAAAGCATTATTTAAAAAGGCCGCCGAATTTTCGACAGCCTTAAACCAATAATTTATTTTAAATCTCCCGTCTTTAACCAGTCCTGATCGTCATAATCCTTGTTTTCGCCGACCATACCCCAAATAAATGTGTATGCCTTGGTTCCAACGCCGCTGTGTATAGACCAGCTTGGTGATATAACGGCACTTTCGTTTTTCATAACAATGTGTCTTGTTTCATCAGGCTTACCCATCATATGGAACACAACATTGTCATCGTCCATATCAAAATACAAATAAACCTCCATACGTCTTTCGTGAGTATGACATGGCATAGTGTTCCAGTTTGAGCCCGGGTCAAGCTTAGTAAGCCCCATTGCAAGCTGACAGCTTCCGTACTCTACGCCGTCCCTTTCGGAGAGTCTTGCAAAAACCTCATCGTGTATGTACTGATTGATAGTTCTCTTGTTACAGTCCTCAAGTGAACCCAAAGGCTTGTGATTAGCGTCGTCATATGAAATAAGTACCGTAGGATAAGCCTTATGAGCAGTAGCTGAATTAACATAAAACTTAGGAGGATTTGAAGGATCCTTTGCACCAAAAGCAATTTCCTTAACACCCATACCTACATAAATAGCGTCACCGTGATTTACGCTGTATTCCTTGCCGTCTACTGTTACAAAGCCGTCGCCGCCAATGTTGATAGCACCAAGCTCTCTTCTCTGCAAGAAATATTCAGCTGCAAGCTCCTTGCTTCCTTCCAGCTTAATAGCCTCTGTAGTCGGAGTAACTCCGCCGAATATGATTCTGTCATTATGACTGTAAACAAGCTTAGCCTCTCCCGCAACAAACACCTTTTCAACCAAAAAATGCTTTCTTAAGGTTTCAGTGTCATAATGCTTAACATCATCATAGTGATTTGAATATCTGACTTCCAAATTCATTTTAATAGCCTCCGTTTTAAAAAAGCTGAAGGCTTAAAGCCTTCAGCCCAGATTGTTAAAAAATTTTAATTTCATCAAAAATTAATAAATTTTGAATAGGTAATTTGCAATTAGCGTCGCAGACTCTAATCCGCAAGTTTGCAATCCCGAAGTACACGGGACTAGCTTTGCATCGCAAAGTTGCTTGCAGAAATCGCATTTTCGCTGAGTCTGGTCGTATTGCTTTGCAATACTGCTCGCCTATGCAACCAAAGGACAGGAACTTTTCTGTAATTTTGTCATTTGTAATGACAAAATTGCGGAAAACTTGA
>JAUNPM010000298.1 GCA_030536675.1 Clostridia bacterium
TTGCTTTATGTTAAGGACTCTGTTCATAGCAACTATTTTATAGCAATTTACATCTGTTTTTTCAAACCTGAAACACTGACCGCACTCCAGTATTTCTTCTATATTAAAACAATCCGCATTTTCTATTATTAAACTATTATTAATTTCACTGTAATTCATAACTTTGACCCTTTCATTTTTTGTATTTTTATGCTAAAATCACTATGAGGTGATTTTATGAAAGAAGAAATTTACACTATACCCGTAAATGAGGGATTTGATGAAGGCGGCGAATGTCCTTTCTGCAATATGTATCACAAACTTGAAAAAGACGCCATAGACTATATGCTGGGCGCTTCTTATATGGAAGATGACATACGTATGGAAACAAACAAAGTGGGCTTTTGCGGAAAACATTATAATATGATGTATAAAGAACAAAACAGACTTGGCATAGCCCTTATGCTTCACACTCACATACAAAAAATAAATTATGACCTGGAAAAGCTCTGTGCCGATTTAAAATCAGGTGAAAAGAAAGGCTTGTTCTCAAAATCAAAAGGAGAAAACGCCGTAACCCCTTATCTTAATAATATATCAAAAAGCTGTTACATTTGCAACAGAATAAAGACAAATTTCGACCGTTATTTTGACACATTTTTTTATATGTGGAAAAAGGATAACGAAATAAAGGAAAAGGTCAAAGCCTCAAAGGGCTTCTGCCTTGAACACTTTTCAATGCTTATAGATATATCACAAAAGAAGCTGGGAGCAAAGGATTATGAAAATTTCATAGATACAATAGTTCCCGTTCAGCTTGAAAATATGAAGCGTCTTGAAAAGGAAGTTGACCACTTTACAAATAAATTCGATCATAATTACAAAGATGTTCCTTGGGGCACGGCAAAGGATGCTCTTCCCCGTGCCATTTTAAAGGTAGCGTCTGAACAGGTGGAGGAATAAAATGACTTTTAACGAATTGGATACAAAAGGAAAAATAGAACATATTTGGGAATATTACAGACTCAGAATATTTATGATAATTTTCTTGCTGGCTGTGGCGGTCTCTTTTATATATTCCATATTTATAAAGCCCCACCCGGACTTATACTGCGGTATGGCAATGTACGGTCAGTTTATTTCCATAGAGGATAACACTGCTTTAATTGATGAGCTTAACCAAAAATTTCAACTTGACCCAAGAGAATACACTGTTGATATTCAAAGCTTTTATTCCGATGACACAGACCCTCTTGTAGAAGCTGAGCTTAATCAGAAATTTAACACATATATTTATGCCTCACAATTTCACCTTCTTTTGGGAAGTGAGGAAAATATAAACGCATTTGTTTCCGCCGAATTTGTATCGCCCTTAAGCGATTATCTTACAAAGGAGGAAATATCTCAGCTTGAAACACAGGGCAAGGTTTTGTATGCCGTTGACCCTGCCACAAATGAAAACAAGCCAATGGCAGTTAATATAAGCAATTCAGCTCTTTTGAAAAAGTATAATTTATACAGTGACACAGACTGCTATGTAGCATTTGTGCCTATGCCCGATAACGGGGATCACACAATGAATGTATTCAATACCCTATTGGAGGAATAGTTAATATATATTGAAACATTCCCCCATAAAATCAGCAAAGCAATATTATTATAAAATTCATAGAACCTTAATAATTAAGCCTTTCAAAAGTAATAATAATACTTTATAATTATAATATAGTTATGAAAGTTTAACATACGCCAAACTATAATATTTATTTTATCGACAAAACAGGAGGAATTTATATGGAGTACAAAATACTTGTAGCAGATGATGATAAAGAAATACTTAATGCCATAGAAATGTATCTGTCAAACGAACAAATGACAGTATATAAAGCCCACGACGGAGAGGAAGCATTAAAGGTCCTTGAGGCTCACCCTGACATTCACCTTATTATTATGGATCTTATGATGCCTAAAATGGACGGTATTCAGGCAATTTTAAAAATCAGACAGGACA
>JAUNPM010000299.1:0-397 GCA_030536675.1 Clostridia bacterium
TGCAATAACATTTCCATTAACATCAATTACCGAAGCCCCGTTTGAGCAAACTATGTAATCTGCAACGCCTACTCTTTTTATGACATTTGTGATTTGAGAATATGTTCTTCCGCTTGCTATCACAACCTTAACATTGTTTTCACTTAATTTTTTTAAAGCATTTACATTTCTTTGTGAAACGCTTTTATGATCCCTTCCAAAAAGAGTTCCGTCCAGATCCACAGCAACCAGTTTAATCATATTATTATCCCTTTCAAAAAAATTCCCCTTTACCGGCTGAAAACACTGACTTATGCACCCAAGGGCTTTCGACTCAAAGCCGAAAGCCCCACCAGTCATTAACCAAAAATTTACTTAACCTCTCTTACAGCCTTTCTCACAGGCAGTATCAAGGACG
>JAUNPM010000299.1:407-1973 GCA_030536675.1 Clostridia bacterium
TCCGTAGTCCATAAAGGTTTCGGTAAGCTCCGTATCAGCTCCAAGCTCACCGCAGATACCCGCCCATATTCCCGCCTTATGAGCATTTTCAACTACGGTTTTTATTGAACGCAAAACCGCAGGGTGATGAGTATCGTTAATATAATCCAGCTTGGAATTTTGTCTGTCAATAGCAAGAGTATATTGTGTAAGGTCATTTGTTCCTATACTGAAAAAATCAACCTCCTTTGCAAGCTCATCACTCATAATTACAGCTGCGGGAGTTTCTATCATAATTCCCTGTTCAATATGTTCATTAAAAGCAATTCCGTCAGCTCTCAGCTCGTCCATTACTCTTGCAACGATTTTCTTTATTTCAAGAACTTCATTTACTGAAATTATCATAGGATACATAATTGCAATGTTTCCAAAAGCGCTTGCTCTCAAAATAGCCCTTAACTGGGTCTTAAATATATCCTGCTGTTTAAGGCATATTCTTATTGCTCTGTAACCCATTGCAGGATTATCCTCTTTACCTAAATTAAAATATTCCACCTGCTTATCTGCGCCCAAGTCCAGAGTTCTTATAATAACCTTCTTCCTTGCCATTGTTTCGGCAACCTTTTTGTAAGCACTGAATTGTTCTTCCTCTGTTGGAAAATCATCGGCTTCAAGATACAAAAATTCACTTCTGAAAAGTCCTATGCCCTCAGCGTCATTTGCAAGTACGTTTACAAGATCGGAGGGCTTTCCTATGTTAGCGTAAAGATTGACCTTTTTGCCGCTTTTTGTAACCGTTTCCTTGCCCTTTAATTCCTTAAGAAGCTCTCTTTTTTCATTGTCCTCTTTAAGCCTTTTTTCATATTTCAAAAGAGTTTCTTCGTCAGGCTCAATAATTATTATGCCCTTGTATCCGTCAACAACCGCATTGCAGCCGTCCCATTCCTTTTGTATTTTAACTCCTATAAGAGCGGGAAGATTCATTGTCCTTGCAAGTATTGCCGTATGTGAATTTGAAGACCCAAGCTCCGTTACAAAGGCAAGGAGCTTATCCTTATCCATTTGTATTGTTTCACTGGGAGCCAGATCCTCTGCCACAATTATTACAGGCTCATTTGTTTTTACGCAGGTACTTCCACCTGTGAGCTTTGAAATTACCCTTTCTGATATATCCTTAATGTCTGCGGCTCTTGCCTTAAAATATTCATCGTCCATATTTGCAAACATTTCGGAGAAGTCATCTCCTGTTTTTGCAACGGCATATTCCGCATTTACCTTCTGATTTTCTATTTTATCTTTAATTGCGTCATTATAATCATCATCCTCAAGCATCATTGAATGGACCTCAAATATAGCCGCATTATCAGTGCCCACCTCTTTAAGAGCCTTTTCATAAAGAGCGCCCAGCTCTTCCAAAGCTCTTCCCTTAGCCTCCTCATAACGGTTTATCTCAGCCTGTGTATCTTCAATTTTACTTCTTCTTACCTGCTGTTTATCCTTTGAATTAAACAAAACCTTACCTATTGCAATGCCTCTGAATATAGCCTTTCCGCTGAAACTTTCCATAAAATCACCTCACTGAAAAAA
>JAUNPM010000300.1 GCA_030536675.1 Clostridia bacterium
TAGAAAGAAACTTAAGGCTGGTTGTGTATATTGCAAGAAAATTTGAAAACACGGGCATAAATGTGGAGGATCTTATTTCAATAGGCACAATAGGTCTTATAAAGGCCATAAACACCTTTAAGCCTGATAAAAACATTAAGCTGGCAACCTATGCTTCAAGGTGTATAGAAAATGAAATACTTATGCATTTAAGGAGAACAACAAAAACAAAGACGGAGGTGTCAATAGACGAACCCTTAAATGTGGATTGGGAGGGCAATGAGCTTCTGCTGTCGGATATACTGGGAACAGATGTGGATATTATTTACAGAGGAATTGAGGAAGAGGTAGACAAACAGCTTTTGAGAACCGCCATACAAAAGCTGAACGGAAGAGAAAAAGAAATAATTGAGCTTAGATTCGGAATAGGAAGAAACGGAGGAGAGGAAAAAACGCAAAAGGAGGTTGCAGATATACTGGGAATAAGTCAATCTTACATATCAAGACTTGAAAAAAAAATTATTGGAAGGCTTAGAAAAGAAATTATGAAGCTTGTGTAAATTTTTTAATGATCCCGTGACTAAGGCATATGCTTTTGTCACGGGAATTTTTTTGGCTTATTTTATATGCTTTGAATTAAATATTCTAACGGGAAGAGCAGGGGGATCAATTGTTTCAAGGACCTTAGCCGTGTAATAAGCGTCACCCAGAGCATTATGAAAATGTTTGTTTTCATCTATTTTGATTTCAAGAGCATCTACGGCATTTTTTAAGCCTATTGCTCCTCCTCTTGTATATTTAAGGTGTGAAGTGGCAATTTTCTGTATGTCTACATACTTAATAATAATCGGATATTACATTATTCCGTGAAATGTTATGTTTCTGAAAAGCGCCTTAATATCACTGTATCCCCAAGTTCCGAGAGTTGTGTCATTTCCCAGAAAATATCTGAATTTGGAATATGCCTCTTTAAAACGGGGGGCAAAGCTGAAATCCTCTGTTTTAAAGCCTGTTATTTTTTCAACATAGGGGTGTATGTTGGGGTAAAGGGTAGGCTTTATATATATATTGAATTTGTCGCATATATTAAAATTATCGTCAACCTTTACCGCACCTATTTGTATAATTTCAAAACGGCAGTCGGGATTCGGCTCGGAATTTCCGTCACCGAAATCATATGCCTGATTAAACTCTAAATCTATAACGGTCAACATTTAATGCTCCTATTCCGTAATAACCTTTTTAGCAACTTCAGAAAAGGCCTTTACTGCTTTTGTTTTATATGCTCCCTCTCTGTATGCAATAACAAGAGTCCAGTTTAAATCGTGAGTTAGTTTAAAATACTGAGGAGGGTTTGTAAGTCCCGCAAATCTAACTGATGAAGCGGGAACAAAGCTGAAGCCCATACCTGAGGCGGAAAGCCTTAAGGAGGTTTCAATGCTTGCTGTTTCAAGAAGTATTTTAGGCTTGATATTCTCTTCATTGAATACGGAATCCGCAATTTGTCTTAATCTCTGACCTGAATGAAGAAGAATAAACTGTTCGTCCTTAATGTCGCTTATGTTTATTTGCGGATACTTTTCGCTTTTGTCCACATATGAAGGGGGAATGTAGTCGGGAGGTGCCGCTAAATAAATGTTTTCCTTAATTATGGGTTCGTATTCAATTCCCTTGGATTTTATGGGAAGATTAAGCAGACATACGTCAACAAGTCCTCTTGTAAGCAGATCTTCAAGTTCGGAAGAGTTTTGCTCTGTAATAATAAGCTCAATGCCCGGATAAAGTTTTTTAAAGGCGGGAAGTATTGCAGGAAGGGGGTTATTCGCTTTTGAAGGCGTAAGCCCCACATTTACACGTCCCATTTTTAAATTTGATATATCTTCAAAATTTTTATGAAGGTTTGTTATAATATTCATTATGGCTCTGATAGACTCAATATAAAGCTCGCCTTCAAATGTAAGAGAAAGGGG
>JAUNPM010000301.1 GCA_030536675.1 Clostridia bacterium
ATTATAAAGGGACCTGATTTCCCCACAGGAGGCAATATTCTCGGCAAGGCGGGTATTTTAAGTGCTTACAGAACAGGAAGAGGCAGATTAAAATTAAGAGCAAAAGCCGAAATTATAACAAAGCCTAACGGAAGAGAAGAAATACTTATAACAGAAATACCTTATCAGGTAAATAAATCAAGAATGCTTGAAGGTATAGGTGAACTTGTTAAGGATAAAAGAATAGAAGGTATTTCAGGAATACAGGACAGTACAAATGACAGAAATGGTATCCACATACTTATTGAGGTAAAAAAAGACGCTTCAGCTGAAATTGTTCTTAACAATCTTTATAAATATTCTCAGTTACAGGAAACCTACAGTATTAATTTCCTTGCAATTGTTGACGGTATACCTAAAGTTTTAAATATTAAAGAAATTCTCGAACATTATCTAAAATTTCAGGAAGAGGTCGTAACAAGAAGGACTAAATTTGACCTTAAAAAAGCACTTGAGAGAATGCATATTCTTGAAGGCTTTATTAAAGCTCTTGATAATATTGATGAAGTCATATCAATATTGAGAGGTTCTCAAACCACAGCTGAAGCCAAGACAAGGCTTATTGAAAGATTTGGTTTTACCGAATTGCAGGTCAATGCAATTTGCGAAATGAGATTCAGAAGTCTTGTTGGTATGGAAAGAGAAAAACTTGAGAATGAATACAGCGAATTTACAACGCTTACCGAGGAGTGGAAAGCTATACTTGCAGATGAAAATAAACTTTTTGAAGTCATAAAATCTGAAATGCTGGAAACTAAGAGGAAGTATGGAGATGAAAGAAGAACAAGACTTGTAGATGATTTGGGCGAAATCGATATGGAGGATATTATTTCCGATGATATGTCAGTCGTTACAATGACTCAGTTAAATTATGTAAAGAGAATATCTCTTGATACCTATAAAACTCAGCATAGAGGCGGTAAAGGTATAATTGGACTTCAAATGAGAGAAGAAGACTATGTAAGAAGATTATTTGTAAGTTCAAATCACAGTTATATTTTATTCTTTACAAATAAAGGCAAAGTATACAGAAAGAAAACATGGGAAATTCCCGAAGCGGGAAGAAATGCAAAGGGAACTCCTATTGTAAATCTTCTTGAACTTGAAAAGGGTGAAGAAATATCAGCAGTAATTCCCGTTAAAAGTTTTAATGAAAATGAATATCTTGTTATGATAACAAAACAGGGTATCATTAAGAAAACTCCTGCGGAAAACTTTAATAACATTAGAAAAGGCGGTTTGATCGCCGTTAATATAAAAGACGGTGATGAACTTATTTCAGTGTTTACAACTACGGGAAATGATTCAATACTTGCTGCCACAAGAAACGGCATAAGCATCAGGTTTAATGAAAATGATGTGCGTTCAATGGGAAGAACTGCAACGGGAGTTAAGGCAATTAACCTTGATGAAAATGATTTTGTAATAGGTGCAGGTGCCGTAAAAGATGACAGTAAGGTTCTTTTGGTTACGGACAAAGGCTTTGGAAAGTGTACTACGGCTGATAATTACAGAATACAGTCAAGAGGAGGAAAAGGTCTTAAAACTTATAAAATAACCGATAAAACCGGTTCAATAAGAGGACTTTCAATTGTTACGGACGGTGAAGAGCTTATTATGGTAACAAGTGAAGGTGTTGTTATAAGAATTAAAGTTAAAGACATATCTACTGTTGGCAGAATTGCACAGGGAGTAAAGCTTGTAAATCTGGGTGAAAATGTATCCGTAATAAGCATTGATAAAATAGATGAACAAGCTGTTGAAGCTGAAGAAAACGATGAAAATCCCCTGCCCCATAACAATTGATAAATGACAATATAAGTAATGAAGAGCCGATAAACTTGTGAAATATCACGGTTTATCGGTTTTTTTGTTTAAAATATAAAAAATAACAATAAATTAGTTTT
>JAUNPM010000302.1 GCA_030536675.1 Clostridia bacterium
ATTATAGCTGGTCTGATTTGAAACCTCCGCAATATAAGCCTCTTTTTTCTCTGGCTTGTCAAAACTGTATTCAGCCTTTTCCTTATTAAGCTCAGGCAGCCCGTTAAGCAGCTTATTATTTATACCGATAACCTTATTTTCAGATTCACCTGCACACACAACAGCAGTCATAACATCATCTTTGTGTACGACCTGTTTCATTATTTCATTAAGTTTATTGGCAAGCTCTTTTTCATAACCCTCATTATTATAAAGTTTGTTTAAAATATCATTAATAAGCTCATAAACCTCATTGCTTTCAAGATACATATAAAAAGCAGCATTTTCGCTTATACCGCTTAAAGCAGCATTGCTTACAAAGCCCATAGTATCGCTTGTTTTTGCAGGATTGCAATAAGGCAGATAATATTCAAGTGTGGCAATTATTTCATCAACATCACTGAAATCACTTTCTCCCATTATATTTAAAGCCAGTTCCAAGGATTTTTCATAATCCTCATCTCTTGAAAACCATGATACACTTATTTTAGGTGTAGGCTCCTCCTGCTCCTTTGTCTTATAATATGACATACCAATATTAAAATTGTTAAGATAAACAGGCATAAGCTTTGAAATTTCATCACTTGTATATTTGTTGGTTTTAACATTTGTCAAAAGTATATTATAGATATATAAATAATATAGATCCTCCTTGCTTATTGTTCCACCATCAAATATCAGAGAATAACTTCCTATTCCATTTCCCGCCTCTGCATAATAATTTGTAACCTCTCCCGACTTTGTAACTGAAACATTCTCCAAATCTTCGGGTTCGGGAAGCTGTTGAGGAGAAATGGAAACATTGTCATTTGATATTGATTCATTGCTCCATTTATTGTATTCCTCTGTTTCTTTAACAAGAGCATTGATCTCCTCTTCACTCATTTTTTCTTTCATTTGTGAAAGATATTCTTCTCTTTCACTGTCTATTTCATCTGCAAGTCCAGGCTTTGGAACAGTTGCAACAAGAGCAGAATTTTCGGGATCAAGCAAGCTGCCTGCAAGTCTTTTTACTTCACTCATTGTTTTGTCAGCCTTAAGCTCATTAAACACTTCCGTATCCAGATCATATATATCCGTTTTTCCCGTTGCCGCCCAATAAACACTTAAAGTCAATGCGGAATTGATACCAAAATCATAGTCCTCTTTACTTAAATTTTCCGTTATCTCACTGCTTGTAAGAGTATTTTCGTATTCCTCGCCCAAGCCCTTTTGAGAAACCTCTTTAAGCGTTTCCTTAACAACATTTTCAAACTGCTTTTTTACATCTTCGTTCGTATTGTAAAGCTCAAAGCAAATATATGGCTTGCTTCCTTCCATATTAACATTGCAGTTAAATGCATTGTTTATTCCCGCCTCTTTAAGTTTTCTTTCCAGAGGAGAGCCGCCGCTGTTCAGCATAGCCGCTAAATATGTAAGCTTTAGAATATCTTCATACTCATATCCGTCCAAATCAACAGCATAGCTTATGACCGAAGCATCAACAGCAGTATCCTCACTGTATGCAGGAGAATACACTACCGTATCCGTATATTTTTCGGGAGTTTTCTCATCTTCATATTCACTTAGATCAGTGTTGTTGTTTTCATATTTTGAAAGATATTCTTCATCTATGAACTTAAGAAATTTCTTATAGTCAAGATCGCCGTAAAGTGTAATTATGGAATTATCAAAATGATAACACATATTGTATAATTCCACAGTATGCTCATATGTAAGCTCCTTATAATTTTCAACGGAACGTCCAAGCATATTTGAAGCCGTTTCATTGGGATAAAGTGCGTCAAGTACGGAATTCATAGAATTAAATCCCATATTTGTCAAATATCCCATATCTTCCGAAAATACCGTTCCCCCAAGCTCTATATTTTCTTCACTGCTTTCAAGAGTGTAGTTCAGATCTTCT
>JAUNPM010000303.1:0-1107 GCA_030536675.1 Clostridia bacterium
TTGCAAGTGTAGTTTTTCCTCCTCCCGAGGGTCCTACAAAAGCAACTGTTTCGCCGCCCTTAATATTAAGTGAAATGTTGTTTAAGGCATTCTTTTTGCCGTCATAGCTGTAGCTTACATTTTCTATGCTTATGGAAGAGTCCTTAGGACTTTGAGGATTTTCCGAAGCAGGCAGAGGCTTAAGCTCAAGAACGCTGTTGATCCTGCTTAAAGCATCCTTTACGACCATTGTGTCCTCACTCATAAACATAATTTTAGTTAAGGTTACCGATATAATAGGTGTAATAATAATATAAAATATAAGATTTAATAAAAATTCATCTGTAACACCCTTTTGAGTAAATATAAGTGCTCCCGCCGTCAGGAAAACAAATACGCTGTTTATGGCGGCAGTATAAAACATCATTGGCGTTCTCAATTCCTTTGTATATGCAATCACCCATTTTTCGTAATTGTCTATTGACGCCTTAAATCTCTTAAATGAAAATATAGTCTGTCCAAAGGTCTTCACAACAGGTATACCCCTTATGTATTCAACTGCTTCATTTGACATATCCTCAAGGGCATTTTGATATTCCGTCATTTTTTCCTGCATATTTTTACCCGTCATTTTCATTAAAGCCAAAAAGCCCAAAGCAACGGGGCACAAGCTCAACAAGCCCAATCTCCAATCAAATATTAAAAGCAGAATTATAAGTCCCACAGGTGTTGCAACGGCATTTGCCTTGTCCGGCAGTCTGTGAGCAAGATATGTTTCAGTAGCGGCACTTGATTCATTGACGATTTTTCTTAACTTGCCGCTTCCGAAGCTTTCGGCAAAGCCCAAGGGCAGTGTTACAATGTGGTTCATTGCCTCTATTCTTATATTTGTGGCAACTCTGAAAGCTGACAAATGAGAGCACAATAAAGCAATTATATAAACAATAACAGCTGCAACGGAAAATATTACCGCAAGCCAACCGTTTTGAACTATTCCCCTTGCTTTTGAGAAATCAGGCGCCGTTTTAATTACCTCTCCTATTATTTTCCATATATAATAAAAGGGCACAAGGGCAATAAAGGCGCTTAAAGCCGAAAGTATCCTTGATGTTAATGTGAGATACTTAT
>JAUNPM010000303.1:1117-1929 GCA_030536675.1 Clostridia bacterium
TCCCGCATACCTCATAAGCCATTTTAAATCACTTTGTTTATCCAATTCAAAGCCTCCTTTAATAGCCTTTTGAGTTAGTCTAAACTAACTTAGGCTGATAAATTTTGGAATTTACGATCACAGAGCAATTGTAAATTCCGTTTTTTAATAACATTAATTTTCGCCGCAGTCAACACCTAAAATTTCACTCCAGCCCGATGTGTGGAACTCTCTGAGCATTTTAACATATTCCATAGCCGTTTCATATTCCATATCGTGAATGGCAATTTCAAAAAAAGCAGTAAACATACCGCTGGCAATAATATGTATAAACTGTGGTGTTATTTTTCTGACCTTATGTCCCGTATTTTTAAGCACGTTTATAAAATCAAGAGTGGACTTTACTTCTATTTCCACAATATCATCAATAAAATTTTCATACTCCGTACCCTCACCGCAGGTGAGAATAAGCCTGAATATATCCTTGTGTTCAAAAATATAATCCGCCTCCCACTCCATACAATCCCCCGAAATCTTGCCCATATTTTCGGTCTGTATTTCGGGAGGGAGCTTGGCAAATGAATTTTGCGCATTTAAAAAGGTTTCCATAAATGTGTCTGCGACCTGTCCCACAATTGCAGAAAAAAGCTCTTCCTTGCTTTTGTAGTAGCCATAAAAAGCCCCGGTTGTAACTCCCGCCTCCTTCACAATGTTTCTTAATGAAGCTCCTCTGAAGCCTTTTTGGCTGAATTCCTTTTTGCCGGCATTTAAAATTTTTTCCTTTGTTTTTGTTTCGCTATCCTTCAATTTTACACCTCGTATTAAATATATTT
>JAUNPM010000304.1 GCA_030536675.1 Clostridia bacterium
GCGGAAATCGCATTTTCGCCGAGGACAGGAACTTTTCTGTAAACAAGCTGTTTTTACAGCTTGTTTGCGGAAAACTTGGTAGTTCCTTCCTTAGCTAACTGCAAGAAATGTAAGCATTTTTTGCAAGCGTGTCGACTTTATCGACACGCAGAAATATGTATATATATTTTATGTTTAACTCTATTGTAAATATACATATATAAAATCCCCCATAAATACATTTGAGATATATTTTATAAAATAAGGCGTATACTTATAATATAATACTTTACGGGAGGTAACTATGACAAAAATAAAAAACAAACAGGCTTTAATAATTTCAATACTTATTCCAATAGCCGTCGGCGCTCTTTCCGCTTTATTAAGCGGCAATATGCAGGAATATCAGGCATTGATAAAGCCCCCATTAAGTCCTCCGTCCTTTGTTTTTCCCGTTGTTTGGACAATACTTTTTATTCTTATGGGCATTTCCGCATATATAATATATGTTTCCTCCGACCCTCTCAGAAAAAAGGCTTTGCTCATTTACTCACTTCAATTGATTTTCAATTTCTTTTGGAGCATTATATTTTTTGGATTTTCACAATATCTTTTTGCTTTTGTTTGGCTTCTTGTTTTGATATTGCTCATAATACTTATGATAATTGTTTTTTACAAAATTTCTCCTTTGGCGTCTTACCTGCAAATTCCCTATCTTTTGTGGTGTATTTTTGCCCTGTATCTTAATTTTGCCATATACGCTCTCAATTAAATATTTGCCCTTAAAAGCCTTTGAAAAAAATACTTATTTCATATACCTTAAGCTCTTTTCAAAGGCTCTCTAAAAAAACATTGCAAAAACACAAATTTTATTATATCATAAATTAAAGAACTTTTTATATAAGGTAAAATATTAATAAAAGGCGGTAAAAAAATGGCATTGAATTTAAGCGCAGGACAAAAGCTCGCCGTTGATACAAAAAATAAAAACATACTTGTAAGTGCGGCGGCAGGCTCAGGCAAAACCTTTGTACTTACTCAAAGAGTTTTATCCGGAATAATAAATGACAAATGGGATATTGATTCCTTCCTTATTGTTACATTTACACGTGATGCGGCAGCTGAAATGAAATTCCGAATAAGAAAGGCTCTTGAAAACAAACTTGCGGAAACAGATTCAAAGGAGCTTTCACAGCACATAGAAAAGCAGCTTATACTTATTAACAAGGCAAATATATCCACAATAGACTCCTTCTGTTCAAATGTTGTTCGCCAAAATTTCCACAAAACAGACTTAGACAGCGGATATAAAACGCCCACACAGGTTGAAATATCGGAGCTTAAAAATCAGGCGGCAGATAATATGCTTAATGAGCTTTTATCGGGCGATGATAAGGAGTTTATGAATTTTTACAATAAATTTGCAGGAAAAAGCAATGACAATAACTTAGTCAAAATGGTTACCGAGCTTTATGAATTTGCCGACAGTCTGCCTTATCCTCAAAAATGGTTTGAAAAATGTGTAAATGACTATAAGGTCGAAAATTTTTATGACAGCATATGGGGAAAAATTTATATTTCAAAAACAGAAGACTATATAAAAAAGGCACGTGAATATGCACAAAAAGCAGTATCTTATCTTAAATTTACAGAGCCTTCCGACTATCCCTCCGTTATAAAAAAGGTGTTTGACCTTATTGACGATTTTGAAGCCGCCTATAAACTTGAAGGCATAAAGGGAGTTTCAAAGCTCCAAGTCAAATTTACAATCAATCTCAAATCCATAAAAGACGAACAGGATTTGGTTTATGTTGACGTTATAAAAAGATACCTTAATTTTACAAAGGACGCTCTTAACAATGCTCTTAAATATTCTTCTCTGCCCGAAGAAAAAATCGCTTATTCCTATGAAAATGTTAAAGCCGATATAAATTCACTTG
>JAUNPM010000305.1 GCA_030536675.1 Clostridia bacterium
TTCTTCTGGGATCTCCCCTGTAATAATCAATCATTGCAGTTATTATTTTGCCTGTCATACTCTGTCCTCCAAAAAACCGATTTATAAATCAACATAATTTTAAACTTATAAATTAAGTATAGTCCATACTTAAGCATAAATCAACATACTTATTTAATTTTATATGGTAACAAAAACATTTTTCATTTTACCTTAACAGCAAAAAAACATCGGTCATAATATTTTTTTAAATACTTTAACCGATGTTTTTATCATACTATTTAATTTTACTCACCAAAAACACTACCCATTGATTCAGCAGTACTTACAAGTCCCCCTGTTGCCGCATCAAGCACATCGGAGTCAACCTGCACCTTCCAGCCTCCGTCTGTTTTTGCCACATTTACATCAACAGTGTTTGTAACAGTCTGCACATTTTCATCATTTATGCCGTCCTTAAGCAATTCAAAAATTTTATTCTGCATTTCCTCATCACTTAACTGCTCTTCCTCCGAAGCAAAGGCATTTGACAGCGCTATTGAAAACATATCGGATATTACATTGCTGAATACTGTTTTCATATCCGCATTTGTTACCGTAACATTCATTTTTACATTTGAACCGTCTGTTTTTTCAGAGGAATTTATTGTATATGTCATTTTTGAAAACAGAGCGGCAGCAGTATCCTGATTTTCCTCAAACTGAGCAAACTGACTTTCCTGATCCGAATCCCCTGTAAATTCAATATACTGTGCAGCAGAAATAAAATCACCCTTCTGTAAAGATTCCATAGCAGAATTTAATGTATTTTCCGCATTTTTGACCTCATTACAGCCGCTTAAACCAAAGACCATAGAAACTGCAGCGCAAGCTGCGGCGATCTTCATTACAATTTTCATATATTTACCTCCTCTTGTGTCATAAATTTACATATATTTTAACATATCTAAGTGTAAAAGTCAAATTCTTTAACACTTAAATATAATCTGCATAATCTAAATTATAAAGCAAAACACGGTGAAACTATGTATAATTTAAATAAATCAAACAGCTCATACAATATTCGGGATACAAAGGTATATGCCCAAATAAACAATGCCAAAAAAGCAGTACACTGCAATACCGACACATACAGCGGCAAAGGCATTACAATTGCATTTCTTGACACAGGTATATGCAGCATACCCGATTTCAGAGGGAGAATACTTTGCTTTAAAGACTTTTTAAATAACAAGCCTCATCTTTATGACGATAACGGTCACGGTACTCACGTTGCAGGCATAGCCTCAAGCAACGGTTATTATAAAGGAGTTGCACCTTTATCAAACATAGTAATGCTTAAAGTTTTAAACGAATCGGGACAGGGAAATGCCGCCGATGTAATATCGGGCATACAGTGGATAGTCAACAATCACAAAAAATATAACATAAAGATAGTAAATATGTCTATAGGCACATCTGCTCCCGCACAAAACGACCCGCTTGTAGAAGCAGTTGAACATCTTTGGGATATGGGAATAGTTGTGGTTGCCGCAGCAGGAAACAACGGTCCAAACCCCTGCACCATCTCATCTCCCGGCACAAGCCGCAAAATTATAACCGTTGCTTCATCAGATGACGAGAACCCCGGGAAAATATTTTCAGGCAGAGGGCCCACAAAAGAATGTATAATAAAGCCTGATATACTTGCTCCCGGCACAAACATTATTTCCTGCCGCTGCGGAAACGGAAGCTATAAAAAATTAAGCGGCACATCTATGTCCACACCAATAGTAAGCGGTGCTGCCGCACTTCTTCTTGAAAAAGAACCCGACCTTTCTCCCAATGATGTAAAATATATGCTCAAGCTCTCTTCAGACGATCTAAATATGGCTCCCAACAGACAGGGCTGGGGACTTTTAAATGTTGAAAATCTTTTAAATATGTAGGCAGTTTATGT
>JAUNPM010000306.1 GCA_030536675.1 Clostridia bacterium
TTTCCCGAAAACAAATAATTGCTCGTATCTCTTTTATTTCTCATTTAATCAACTCCCAAAGAAGTATTATACTATCTTTACATAAACTTTACAAGTTATTTTTTAAATTTTAATAAAAATACATTTAAAGGAATTATTTATAATACTCCATAAGCTCCTTAAAGCTGTTTATTGAATTTTCAACAACCCTTTTGTCAACACAGTAAGCTATTCTGAAATAGCCGGGGCAGGCAAAATTTGAGCCGGGAACAATAATAAGCCTGAAATCCTTTGCTTTTTTGCAAAATTCCTTATCATCACTTATTGGGCACTTTGGAAACATATAGAAGGTTCCCTTTGGTTCAACACATTCATAGCCTATTTCTGTAAGAGCCTTGTAGAGAATGTTTTTGTTTTCTTCATAAACAGACAGATCTGAAGTATTGCCTATTACTTCCTTTACTACCTTCTGCATAAGACTTGGTGCATTAACAAAGCCCAATATTCTGTTGGCAACATTCATAGCGCCCATAACGTCCTCAAAGTCATCAAGCTCTCTTGGCACAGCAAGATAACCTATTCTTTCGCCGGGAAGAGAAAGGCTTTTTGAATATGAATACCCTACTATGGTATTTTTATAATATTTTGTTACATAAGGTATTTCAACACCATTAAAGGCTATTTCTCTGTAAGGCTCATCACTGAATAAATAAATTGAGGTGCCAAATTCCTTTTGCTTCTTTTCAAGAATATCAGCCATTTTTTTAATGTCATCTTCGCTGTAAACAGCTCCCGTAGGATTATTGGGACTGTTTATAATAACACACTTTGTTTTAGCTGATATTTTGTTTTCAAAGTCCTTAAAGTTTATTGAAAATTTTTCCGTGTCTGCATCAACCATAACCTTAACGCCGTCAAAATTAGATATATAGTTGTCATATTCTCCGAAATAAGGCGCAATGACCATAATTTCATCTCCGGGATTTACTAATGCTTTTAATGTTACGTTGATGCCTCCCGCAGCACCTACAGTCATTATTATATTTTCAATGTCAAAATTTGTGCCGTAAGTTTTGTTTGTGTATTCGGCAACGGCTTTTCTTACATCTTCATAGCCTGAATTGTTCATATAGCCGTGAAGCTCCATTTCAGGCTCATTGTTTACTATGTCTATAATGGCATTTTTAACACATTCGGGAGGAACGATTGACGGGTTTCCCAAAGAAAAGTCATATATATTTTCTTTGCCGTATTTTTCAGCCATTATTTTTCCTTCTTCAAACATTGCCCTTATGGCAGAACCGTTTTTAACTAAATTTTTCATTTTTTCCGAAATCATTGGTATACCCTCCATAATTTAAATTTTTCTTTATATTTATAATACACCCTTTAACAATATATTTCAATAATTTTATTTATTGCCCATATCTTTCATTTTGCAGTCAAGCCCCGATTTTTCAATATATCCTCTCACCTTGTTTTCGTCTAAAAATTCACCGTTTATATATATTAATGTATTATAGTCAATTCCCAGCTTAAATATTATATCCTTCAAAGCCGTGTTTTCGTCTGCATACCATATTCTTGATCTGAACAGACCTTCTTTATTGTTTTTTACTATACATTTGTAAAAGAGATAGGCTCTGTTGATATCCTTTTTATTTTCTTCTTTATATAAATAAAGTGCCGCCGCAATTCCCCAAAAATTGTAATCAAACAAAATAAACAATATTATTCCCAATATAAAAATAATAAATATCATTATTCTCCCCGTAAATTTCATAATTTCATATGCCTTAAGAGTTCCCGCCCAATATCCCAAATTGTACAGTATCAATCTTCCTCCGTCAAGAGGATAGATCGAGAGCATATTAAACAATCCTATAACAAAATTTGCCTTTCCTATAAAGCTCTCCCAAAACAAAGCTCCTGTTAAT
>JAUNPM010000307.1:0-333 GCA_030536675.1 Clostridia bacterium
GTTGATATTTTTTGTAGCTATTCTGCGCTTATAGATTAAATATCTTCCTTTGATTTCTTATATTTTGTTGGTATAGTTCCTGACTTACCTGTTTGAACCTGTTTATTTATAGACAAAACAGCCGAAAAAATATCTAAATTATTTACTACTTCTTTACTCTCAAAACTTGTTTTTATTCTTTGTTGTTTCACTGAAATATTATTATCCATCATTGTATAGACCAATCCTATACATTTCAAAGGAATTTTTTCTTCCCCAATTAAATTCATTATAGCTTTCTGTAATGAATCAATACCAACTATTGAATATCTATCTATACGATTAGTTATCAAA
>JAUNPM010000307.1:343-1911 GCA_030536675.1 Clostridia bacterium
GTAGGGGGACAATCAATTAATATATAGTCATAACTTTGTCTAAGATTGTTATCATCAATAAAATTACGAATACGTTTTGCAAATCTGCTATCATTAGATTGATTAACTAATACCAAATTTAAATCCCCGCACAAAATATCAAGATTATCTTTTAAATTAACTATAACATCAGATGCTTCTGGGGTATTATATGTAGAGCTCATGTCTAACGGTCTTATAAATAATCTATAAATTGTTTTTTGATTGGATAAAACTTCTCTTGTATAATAATTTTCTTCATCCTCTGGATCATCTTTCTTATAATAACTCAACATTGCTTGAGTTGCATTAAATTGTGGATCTGCATCAATTAATAAAATCCTTTTTCCTATCTCGGATAAAAAATCAGCTACACCTATACATAATGTAGTTTTTCCAACACCACCTTTCATATTTATCACTGAAATAACCTTACCCATATTATATCACATCCCATCAAAAAAAATTGTAGAAATATTGTACAAATATAAAATATTAACTTCAATATATCACATTTAATAAATGATTTCAACCAAAATCTAGCAAAAACATTATAAAAAAACATTATTTTTTATGGTTAAAAAACAGGGTGCGTTCCCGCACCCCTTCAAACCTACTTACTCATACACTCCCGCCCTGTCATTAATAACAAGTAGCCTCAACAATGTATAGCTCAAATCAAGCCCCTTTTCACTTCCCTTAAGGGCGCCCTTGTCAATGAGCTTCTTCACCGTATCCCTGCCCCATTCGGGCACCTCCTCAACAGTGTTGTAAACCTTATCAGCATACTTATAAACCATATCATTAGCCACCTGTGTAGCAATTTCCTTTACCTCTTCCTTTGTCATATCCTCAACCTCCCAAGTCTTTTTAAAGTTCTCAACATTTCCATACAGCTTTTTCAGCTTGCTTGCCGTGCTTCCCCATTGCTTAAGCTGAAAATGTGGCTTGTCTACGGGGCTTGTCCAGTCCCCGCCCCACTCAAGGCCCAAAGCCTTGCCTATTTTACCTACCTTGCCAAACCACCCGTCATTGTCATTGTAAGCGCCCTTTCCGTCATTTCTTATTACATCAAAGGCAACACCCCACTGGTGCATACTCTGGTAGCTTGACCCCTTGGCATTTGTAACAATACTGCCGGGCTTCGTTCTCCCCTGTGCATATAAAGCGTCCTGCTCCTCCGCACTTCTGAAACACTCGCCCAGCTTCACAATTAAACCCTGCTTTTTACACTCCTCAATAAGCCCTTGGGCAAGCTCCTGCAATTGAGGGTGACACATTGTTATATCTCTGCTCATAGCTTCCTCCCAAAATAAAAATACGCTCTGTTAAATAACAAAGCGCATTGACAATACATAAATTTTGTGATATTATTAAATCACAAGAGAGAGCAACCAAACGGTTGTCCCTCACATTACAAGCTATATTAAAATAACCGCTTATCTTGCGAGGATGGGGCGGTTATTTTTTTATGTATATTATTATTAATAGTATTAATATCAATATTGTCTTAATATCTTCTATAGTCACTATCATAATAAATCCCCCCT
>JAUNPM010000308.1 GCA_030536675.1 Clostridia bacterium
TGTATTGCCTCCATTCCGAAAAGCTCCAAAGCAATGAGCAGTGAAGATATAGGACAATTTGTAACACCGCAGAAAAGAGAGATCATTCCTATGGAAGCACATAACGAAGGCGACATACCCAGCACTTCCCCAAAAAGGCAGCCGAATGTTGCCCCTATACAAAATGAAGGCACTATTTCACCGCCCTTAAATCCACAGGCAAGAGTAACAGCCGTAAAAAGCATTTTCCATATAAAAGCATATTTATGTACTTCACCGTCAATGGCTTTTTCAATAAGCTCCATACCGGTTCCCGAATAATCCCAAGTACGAAGCAAAACCGTAAACATAATTATAAGTGTTGAGCCTAATATTACTCTGTAATATCTGTTTTCAATAAAATATTTAAAAAATTTATTTACACTTTTCATCAATATACAAAACACAACACTTATTCCCGCACACAAGCACGCAAGCAAAATTGTTTTCATTGCCGTTTCGGAAGAAAAGTCCACAACATCCGTTACGTTAAATCTTTCAGGCGCCGCACCAAGCCTTACTCCAACGGCACTTGCTGTTAAAGAGGCAATTGTACAGGGCACTAAAGCGGAATACTGCATAATACCCACGCTTACGACCTCCATTGAAAATATTGCCGCCGCAACAGGTGTACCGAATAAAGCAGAAAAAGCCGCACTCATACCCGACATAATAAATACCTTTTTATCCGTTGCATTAAGCTTAAATAACTTGCCCAGAAAGTTGCCCACACTTCCCCCTATTTGAAGAGCCGCTCCTTCCCTTCCTGCGGAGCCTCCGAATATCTGTGTGACAACAGTTGATATAAATATAAGAGGCGTCATTCTCAAAGGTATTTCTTTGTTTGACTGTATGGACTCAAGCACAAGATTTGTTCCCCCGTCATTTGCATAATCCAAAAGCCTGTAAAATCCCACAATTATCAAGCCTCCCAAAGGGAGCAGAAATATTAATTCAGGATTTTCCGTTCTCGCTGCTATTCCCGTTCTCAGGCAGTATGAAAAAGCCGCTGATATAACTCCTAAAATGATTCCCGTAAAAAATGAAAAACATATCCATCTTAAAAGTATCCATATTCTGTTAAATATATGTTTAAAAAACCTTATAATCAAATCCATAACGATACCTCATATAGAAAATCTCTTATATAACACTTACATTATATATTATATCACAATTTTCTACATAAAAATATATGCGAAATACACAAATACACTTCAATCACATATTTATATTTTCCAAATTTATTCCATAATATTTGTTCTTAAATATTCTGCAACAATGTATATATATTCACTGTTTGTCGGACGTCTGTTGTCTTTTATTCCGCATATGCCCATTTTTGCATAAAATCCATTTCCGCCTTTCTTTTTCCACGCTCTTGTAATAGCGCTTCTTATACGCATTTCCACAACCTCAGGCGTTACATTTCGCTTTTTTGCAACACAAGGATATATTTCCTTTGTAACCGTATAATCAAGTCCGGAATTGTCATATACCATTAAAATAGAATCTTTTAAATAAACATATCCGCTTACATCGGGTGTTATGCCTGAAAAACAAAGTATATCAGCCAAGGTTTTATGTAATACATTCACTTCATTGTTATTAACGGCAGCACTTCGATCGACAATCATAATAATCCTCCTTATAAATTTTCACTTCATTACTTTATAAATATATAATACTTAAACTGTTTTTCATTTTATAATGATTATATTATTTAGTATACTACTTTTAATTATTTATGTCAATAAACCAAAATCAGAGGCAAATATGCCCCTTTAATTCCTGTTTACATATGTAAATTCAACCTTATTTGTAATTTAT
>JAUNPM010000309.1 GCA_030536675.1 Clostridia bacterium
AGGTATGGCATTCTTATTGCAGGTAACGCCCACTTCGTCAAGTCTTGTTTCAAGCTCTTTTCCCGTAATATGCATAGGTCTTAAATCAACAAGCATAAGGTGGTTATCCGTACCTCCTGATACAATGTTAAATCCGTTTTCCATAAGTCTTTCACTTAAAACCTTTGCATTTGCTATGACCTGCTTTGCATAATCCTTAAATTCAGGCTTTAATGCTTCGCCTAAGCAAACAGCCTTTGCAGCAATAACGTGCATTAAAGGACCGCCCTGTATTCCCGGGAATATAGACTTGTCAATGATTTTAGCATATTCTTCCTTGCAAAGTATCAAACCGCCTCTTGGTCCTCTTAAAGTTTTGTGAGTTGTTGTTGTCACAAAATCTGCATAAGGCACGGGACTTGGGTGAAGACCTGCGGCTACAAGACCTGCAATGTGAGCCATATCAACCATAAGATAAGCCCCTACTTCCTTTGCAACGTCACTGAAGAATTTAAAGTCAATTACTCTTGAATAAGCACTTGCACCTGCAATGATGAGCTTTGGCTTGTGTTCAATAGCAAGTCTTCTCACTTCCTCATAATCAATTGTTCCGTCTGATTCCTTAACTCCGTAAGGAATAATGTTATAATGCTTACCGCTCATATTCACAGGTGAACCGTGAGTTAAATGGCCCCCGTGTGCAAGGTTCATACCAAGAACGGTATCTCCCGGCTTTAATACTGCAAAGAACACAGCCATATTTGCCTGTGCACCTGAATGAGGCTGAACATTTGCGTGTTCTGCTCCAAAAAGCTTGCAGGCTCTTTCTCTTGCAATATTCTCTACTATATCCACTTTTTCACAGCCGCCGTAATATCTCTTTCCGGGGTATCCTTCGGCATATTTATTTGTAAGGGGTGAACCCATAGCAGCCATAACAGCCTTTGAAACAAAATTTTCTGATGCTATAAGCTCAATATTACTTCTTTGTCTTTTAAGTTCCGCATCAATAGCCTCTGCAACGGCAGGGTCCACACTCTTAATTTCATCAAAATCATACATTTTAAAAAAGCACCTCCGTATAACTATAAATTAAAATAAACTTATTTATATAGTATAACAAATTTACATTAATGTCAAATATTTTCTTATGCAATAACCTATTCATTTTCAAATTTTAATTATAGGCAAATGTAACAGAGCAAATAAAATATTTATAACAGCTTGTATATTGTATGATTATGTATTATAATATGATTTAAATTTATTTAAAGGAAGTGACTTTTAATGAAAAGCAAAATTATCAAATTTTCGGCTGCCATAATACTTTTATTAATTATTGTACTTTTACTTCCCTTTCCTCAAATAATAAGTACAGAGCTTTCAGCCTCAATATATGACGACCCTAGCAGTGAGTACACCCTGTCAGTCAAAGCCGTAAAGCTGAACTATTTAATTAAAACAGATGAATTTATACCGAAAATTAAATTATACAATAAAGATAACATAATATTTGATAATTCTTCGGATAAAATAAAAATACCATTACTGAAATTTCCTTCACAAAACAAAGAAAAAAACATAGAGTATGCCGACTTCTTTTTCTATGATAAGCAAAAAAATATAATGGATACGGCAAGCCTTATATTTGATAACAGTAAAGGTTATTTTTCATTTACTGTTGATAACTTAACTTATACAGCTCCCTCTCAAAGTAAAAAGGAAGCAGATAATATTATAAATTATCTGGAAATAAGCAATTTCCCTCAGTACCGCAATATAAGCCAATAAAACATTGTTTTTATTCAATAATGTTTAAATTGTCATTAACACACCGTGAAAAAACTCGTAAAAAAAATTATTAAA
>JAUNPM010000310.1 GCA_030536675.1 Clostridia bacterium
CTTTACAACCTTACGACACACCTTGCCTATTGTCCTCTCAAGAGTTCTCACTCCCGCTTCTCTTGTGTAGCTTTCAATAATATCTTCAATTGCGTCTTTTCTGAACTTAAGCTGTGCCTTTGTAAGTCCGTTTGCTTCAAGCTGCTTTGGCACAAGATATTCTGATGCAATGTGATATTTTTCCTCTGATGTATAGCTTGAAAGCTCAACTATTTCAAGTCTGTCCCTTAAAGGTCCCGGGATAGTGTCAAGGCTGTTTGCAGTACATATAAACAGGCAGTGACTAAGGTCATAAGGCATTTCAATGTAATTATCTCTGAAATTCACATTCTGCTCACCGTCAAGAACCTCAAGGAAGGCAGCAGCAGGATCCCCTTTGTAATCCTTGCCCAATTTATCTATTTCATCAAGAAGTATAAGAGGATTTGAAGCTCCCGCCTGCTTTATTGAAGCAATTATTCTTCCCGGCATAGCCCCCAAATAAGTTCTCCTGTGCCCTCTTATTTCAGCCTCATCGCTTATTCCGCCAAGGCTCATTCTCACATATTTTCTTCCCAAAGCCCTTGCTATTGACTTTGCTATTGATGTTTTTCCAACTCCGGGAGGTCCCACAAGGCAAAGTATAGGCGCATTTGGATTATCCACATTGAGCCTTACGGCAAGATATTCCACAATTCTTTCCTTGACCTTTTCAAGTCCGTAGTGGTCCTTATTAAGTATCTGCTCCGCTCTTTTAAGAGAGTGGTTTTCTTCCGTCATATGTCCCCAGGGCAGTGAAAGAACATTGTCAATGTAATCTCTTATTACAGAGCCTTCCGCCGTACCCTGAACAGTTCTCTGAAGTCTTTTAAATTCCTTTTCAAGTTTTTCAACGGCATATTCGGGCATATCAAGCTCTTTCATTTTTTCTCTGTATGCCTGTATTTCTTCACCTGTTCCGCTTTTATCTCCAAGCTCTTCATTTATGGCTCTCAATTCTTCTCTTAAGAAATATTCCTTTTGAGCCTCCTCTATATTTTCCTTAGCCTTAAGCATAATATCATTTTTAACATTAGCTCTTTGTATTTCCTTTTCGATCAAAGCTATTGTCAATAAGGCTCTTTCGTAAATATCCGTTTCTTCAAGGACAGCTCTTTTATCCTCAAACTTCTGCACCAACTTGTCACAAAGTCTGTCACACAAAACTCCAAGATCGTTTGTTTTTTTAACATCATTTACAAGAGCAGGCTGAAGCATAGGCACGACCCCTCTGTATTTTGAAAACAGATCCTTTAAAACTTCAACGGAAGCGGATGTTTTCACCTCATCAGACGTATTTATTTCCACCATAGATTCTACCTGACAAAGCGTAAAATCATCGTTTTTCTGCACACTGTCAATGTATGCCCTTTCAATACAGTTTACAGAGAGCTTCACACCTCCGTCAAGTCCTCTCATAGCATTTTTTATTTTAGCTATAGTACCGATCCTGAAGATATTATTTTCAGTCACTCCCATATTGTAATCCTTGGCATTTACAAGCATAAGATAATTGTCAGCACCCATAGAAGCCTTAACAGCCTCCACATATTCTTCATCATCAATACTTATCGTGTAATTACACTTAGGATAGGGAACTATTTCTTCAAGAAGCAAAATCGGCATAATTCTCATATTATCCATTTAAACGCACCTCAATTCAAATTATTTCTGCATTATACAAACTCTTACACCAAAATAACTGATCTATCAATTTATATAGTTTACAGTATACACGACAAAGCCTGTATTTTCAAGTGCTATGGGACATTATTTTTCTGCCAGCATCTCCATTATTTTATTACT
>JAUNPM010000018.1 GCA_030536675.1 Clostridia bacterium
TCAGACAAGGCTGCTACTCAAACGGAAATCGATTCAGCTTACAGAAGTCTTAATGAGTTAATGGGCAAGGACATTAATCAGAAGTATAATCTTATTGTTGATGATATTACATTTGTAGATATGGAAGATGTATCATTGGATTATGAAATAAACAAAGCCATTTCTTCAAATCAGACTATTAAATCAGCACAGGACGCAATGAACCTTGCAAAATATGACATTGATTCTTGGATAGACGGAGGTACTGTAAGTACTGACAGAACACAGAAGCAATCAACTTATGAAAAGTCCACAAGAACATATGAGGACGCAAAAACTAATTTGAAGAATGAAATGACTTCTTTATATGAAAATATAAGAGAGGCAGAAAGAACTTATAAGGATAACGCTTCCAAACTGGCTACAATGGAAGAACAGCTTAAGGTTAAGGAAACTCAGTACAGCTTAGGCAAAATAACAGAGCTTGAGCTTGACGCTTATAAGCTTTCAATTGATCAGCTTAAGTTGACTATGGAAACTGCCGCTTATACACACGACATTATGGTAAGACAGTTCCAAAATTCAAATTTAATTGCATAAATAAATGTAATAAGGACGGTACAGATATCAAATCTGTGCCGTCTTATTTTTATTAAAAAATGGTTTTGTATATTGACAAAAAACTTTACCTCATATATAATAGTCCTAAATAGGACTAAGGAGAGGTAATATGGACAGCAATATATATAAAATATTAACGGACATAAATTGTTCGATTGTAAAATTCAGAAGTATTTATGCAAATTGGGCTAAGGAAAAGGGCATCAATTATCACGAGCTGCTTGTTTTATATACTTTAAGGGATAATCCGCTGTGTACGCAAAAGGAGATATGTGAAAGTTATTTTTTGCCTAAGCAGACAATAAATAATATTGTTGCTGATTTAAAGAAAAAGGGATATATAAATTTAAAAAGTGATGAAAGAAACAAAAGGCTTAAGCTGTTTGAGCTTACTTCGGAAGGGAAAATTTATGCTGACAGATATATGAAGGAGCTAACATATTGTGAGGAAAAATCCATTAAAATGTTCGGAGAAAAAAGATTGAAGCAAATAACAGATATGCTTAATGAATATTGCGGCATATTAAATATGAATTTGTATGAAAAAGAGGTTTCCCATAATGAAGAGTGATACTGCAAACGCTGATTTTTTCGGCAAAGAAAATATATGGAGGGTTCTTTTAAAAATTGCTCCTCCCGTAATGCTTGCACAGCTTATACAGGCATTATACAATATTGTTGACAGTTTTTTTGTAGGCAGGTATTCAATGTACGGGCTTACGGCACTGTCTGTTATATATCCCATACAGCTTATTATTATTGCTCTTGCTGTAGGCACGGGTATAGGTGTAAATACTTATATGGCAAGAATGTATGCCTTAAATAAGAAAAATAATGCAGATAAGACAGCGGGTATGGGTATGCTGCTTGGAGTAATAATGTGGTTTATTTTTTCGGTCATAAGTATATTTATATTAAAGGGATACATAAGCATTTCCGCAAAGTCACCTGAAGCTGTTAAGTATGCCGCCGATTATGGTATGATAGTCTGCGTGGGAAGTATAGGGCTTTTTCTTGAAAGTATATGGTCTAAGGTTCATCAGGCACACGGAGATATGAAAACACCTATGCTTGCACAGATAGCGGGAGCAGCTGTAAATATAATTCTTGACCCAATATTGATTTTTGGACTTGGTCCAATACCGGAGCTTGGAATTAGGGGTGCGGCTGCCGCAACTGTGGCGGGACAATGTACTGCTGCCGTGATAACGGGAATAAAAGGAATAAGAAAGCCTCCCGAACCTAAATTTTACACGGCATATATGAAAAAAATATATAAGCTGGGATATCCCTCTGTTATTATGCAGGTTTTATTTACTGTTTACATAGTGGTTTTGAATGTTGTGCTTGCGGGCTTTTGTGATGAGGCTGTAACTGTTCTTGGACTTTATTATAAAATGCAGACATTTTTCTTCATACCTCTTATGGCACTGCAGACCTGCATAGTTCCTGTTTTAAGCTACAACTATGCGTGCAGTGAGTATAAAAGGGTAAATGACATATTAAAAAATTCAATTATAATATCGGTTGTTTTTATGATAGTGGGTATAGTCTTTTTTGAGTTTTTCCCTGATGTTCTTATACTTTGTTTTTCAAAAAATGACAGGGTCTTGGAAATAGGAGTTACGGCATTTCGCATAATAGGCGTAAGCTTTATACCTGCTGTGTTTTCTCTTACGGCTCCCGTTTTCTTCCAGGCAATAGGAAAGCCTGTGCAAAGTGTGGCGCTTTCATTGGCAAGGCAGATATTTTGTCTTATACCGCTTTTTATACTTTTTTCAAGAATAGGGCTTGATTTTTCGTGGATAGCTTTTCCTCTGTCTGAGGTAATTGTGGGAATTGCAGGAATAATTTTGTATTACAGAGATTTTTATAAAAGTAAAATATTAATTGATCTTTGAAAAGGAAACAGCCCATATTCGGAGTTTTTACTTTGAATATGGGCTGTTTATAAATATTGATCGGTAATTATAATCGGGAGTTTTAGTTTAAACCTCTTTCTGAAAGCCAGTTTTCAATATGGTCTGCAATTTCTTTATTGTTCATTTCCTGGAACATAAAGTGACTGTTGCCTGTGATACCCTCTTTAGGTAAATCCACAACTGTGCAGTCGCCGCCTGCGGCATTATAAGCCTCGGCAAATTCAAGAGCGCCGTCTCTTACCTGCTTCCAGAAGCTCGTTGACTGAATATCCTCGGGACCGTTATCGATGTAATCGCCAAAGTAAATTGCAATAGGTATATTTGCTTCAAGGAGCTTGTTATATTGCTCGGAACCTATCTCGGGTGTTCCGCCCGGCTCAATGGCTACAATTGCGGATATGTTTTCAACAGGTGTTGACCAGCCTACTCTTCCGCCTTGAGAATGAGTAATATAAATTGCCTTGTTTCCCGTCATTTCTTTAACATCGGCGAAAACTTCTCCCAAAGCGGCTGCGTCTACAGCTTCATCATAAGAGCCTGTATTAGGGGTCATCTGACGGAAAAACTGATCTTGAGCTTCCTCGCCCTCGGGGAACTGTGAGCCTTCATATCTTTCGGGGGCAACTCTTCCTATTCTGAAATGAGTGTACCAAGCCTGATCCCCCGGCATATATTCCTTAGAGTCTTCTGTCCATGTATCAATGCTGTCTGTTGTCATATTAGCTGTTGAGCCTGCTTCTCCTCGTCTTGGCTGATCAACCAAAAAGGCACTGTGACCGTTTTTTAAGAAAATATCAGACCAGCCTTCACGTCCGTCGGGAGTTGTCATCCAGCCCATTCTTGACTGACCGTAGCCGTGAAGATAAACAATGGGATTGCCGTTGTCGTTTTCGGGAATTTGATATAAAACATTGGCGTGGTCAATATGAGCAGTGTTACCTGCTCTTGTGTTGTCAAGCCAGTTTGTTGTTTCGTCATATTCTCCCTCTACAGGCTCAGTAACGGTGCCGCCTGAAGAGAACATTCCCTGCTTTTTAATGCTAAGTGTGTCATTGGTTTCAGCAACGGCTGAAACGGTGTTGTCATTTGATTGAGCGTTATTTGATGAACTGCTGCACGCAGTTAGTGCCGATGTTGTTAATAAACCTGCCAAAACTATAGAAATTACTTTTCTTTTCATAGTTAAATCATCTCCTGTTCTGAAATAATAAAATTAACTTTGTTTGTGATCTTATTATACATAATATTTTTGTTTCTGTGAATTGCGGATTTGTTATAAAGCTATAACTTTTGGTTTAAGCTTGTAAAAAATATGATTTTTTGGTATAATTATTTTGTAATATAAAAAGGCAGGGTGATAATATGTTTGACTCACAATTAAATGTTTTTGTTGTGGTTGCCGATGAGGGAAGCTTTTCAAAAGCGGCGGAAAAATTGTTTATATCAACTACGGCAGTAATAAAGCAAATAAATTCTCTTGAAGAAAGCATAAATTTGAAGCTGTTTAAAAGAAGTTTTAAGGGCGTTTCTCTTACGGAAGCGGGGAAGTCTTTATACAGTGACGCTAAATATATTATTCAGTATTTAAAGGATTCTGTTGCAAGAGCTGAAAATGCTATGAACTATGAGGAAAATATAATAAGAGTAGGTACTTCAATAATGACACCAAGTCATCTATTGCTTGAAATATGGCCTAATGTACATAATTTGTACCCAAATCTTAAATTTAAGCTTGTTTCATTTGAAAATACTCCCGAAAATGCAAGAGAGATCCTTGCAAATTTGGGGCAGAATATTGACGTTGTGGCAGGAATATTTGACGATACTCTTTTGGATTACAGACAGTGTGAAGCCTTGGAAATTTCAGAGGTTAAATTTTGCTGTGCAGTTTCTGTTCATCACAGACTTGCGGAAAAGGATAAATTAACCATAGAAGATTTGGAAAACGAAAATCTTATGCTTATAAGAAAAGGGTGGAGCAGCTATGTAGATAAATTGAGAAATGATTTGGTAAAAAATTATTCCCATATAAATATAGTTGATTTTCCTTTTTATAATGTAGAGGTATTTAATCAATGCGAAAGTGAAAACAATGTTTTGCTGACTGTTGATTATTGGAGGAATGTTCACCCTCTTATGAAGGTAATACCCGTAGATTGGGATTATACCATTCCATACGGCTTTTTACATTCGCCGGAGCCGTCGCCTCAGGTGGAGTCATTTTTAAAGGCGGTTATAAAAATTATAAATATAAAATGAAAATTACGGATCCGAAGATGTTTTCGGATCCTTTTTTGTTTAGCTATAACTTAAAGTTTAAGCAAGATAACTTTTATGAAATTCTCAAGAGAGGGAATATAATGTATAATCAAATTACAAAGAAAAACAAATATTCATTAGGAGGGATACAGAATGAAGAAAAAAGTTTTATCAACGGCATTGGCTTCAATAATGGCTTTGACGGCAACAGCAAATGTTTTTGCGGACACGGCAGGGACTGCGGAGCTGAAGGTAAACGGCAAAAATATTGATATTGAGGCTGAAATTGTTGACGGCAGGTCAATGCTGCCTGCAAGAGATCTCCTTGAGGCCCTTGATTACAACGTAGATTGGGACGGCGATACTAAAACGGTTGTGGCTGAAAGTGAAATTACTCTTGAAAATAACGGTGAATTGTCAGAGGCAAAGCCTGTTTTCGGACTTGGAGAGCAATTTGACGCAGAAACCTTTACGGGTGATGTTTATTTAAACAATATAGCTCAAAACGGCGGTGTTGCAATAGCAAATGTTACATTTGACAAGGGGTGTATAAATGACTGGCACGTACACGACCACGTTCAGATATTAATGGGAACAATGGGCGAGGGCTATGCTCAAATTGAAGGTCAGGAGGCTCAGCTTATGAAAGTCGGAGATGTGGTGGTCATACCCGCAGGCACAAAGCACTGGCACGGAGCTACAAAAAACAGTCAGTTTACACACATTTCAATATCAGGTCCCGTTGCTGAAGGAATGGAGGAGTTTGGCACAAGGTGGCTTGAGCCTGTAAGTGAAGAGGAATATAACAAATTAGGTAATTAAATAAATATGATAAAAGTTAAGGAGGATAATTATGATGTATATAAAGAAAATAACATCGTTAATATTAACTGTTGTATTAAGTGTTTTGCTGTGCTGCTCCTGCAGCGGGGTGGAAGCTGCAAGCAATGAAGATTTTGTACTTACAATGCAAATAGGCAATCCTGTTATGACGGTAAACGGAGCAGAGCAAAATATTGACGAAAACGGAACAGCTCCTCTTATAAGAAACGGAGTGACACTTGTTCCCATACGTGCCATAATTGAAGCAATGGGCGGAAGCGTAAGCTGGGATCAGACAAGTGAAACGGCTTCATTGGAATATAACGGCGATAAAATAGATTTGACTATTGGGTCAGAAACAGCTTATTTAAACGGTGAAGCAAATACTCTTGACACTGCACCTGCCGTTATAAACAGCAGAACAATGCTTCCCATAAGATTTATTGCCGAAGGCTTTAGGTTTGATGTGGAGTGGGAGAGTGGTACACAGACTATAACTGTTAGAAAGCAGGTAAGTGCTGTAAATGAAGCAGCTGTTACAAAAACACAGCCCGAAGAAGTACAGCCCCAAGAAGGTAAAAAAGCCTTAGTTGTATATTATTCCGCAACGGGAAGTACAAAGGAGGCGGCGGAATATATTGCAGAAGCAGTCAATGGAGATATATTTGAAATTGAGCCTGTTGATCCCTACACAAGTGAGGATCTTTCCTGGACAAATGAAAACAGCCGTGTTTCCGTTGAACACGAAAATGAAGATGAAAGAGATGTAGAGCTTGTGTCAACTGCTGTGCCCGATTGGGAAAGCTATGACACGGTATTTATAGGCTATCCTATATGGTGGGGTATAGCCGCATGGCCTGTAAACGGATTTGTTGAAGCAAATGATTTTACGGGAAAAACAATTATTCCATTCTGTACATCAGCAAGCTCAGGCTTGGGAGAAAGCGGTGAGCTGCTTGAAGAAATTGCGGGAACGGGAAATTGGACAGAAGGCGAAAGATTTTCGTCAGGCGTTTCCGAAAGTGATGTAAAGGAATGGGCGGAAGAGGTTATAAACAGCATTGAAAATAATTAAGAAAAGAGGTAAATTGTAAAATGAAGTACAGAACTCTGGGAAAGGATCTTAAGGTGTCTGCCGTAGGGCTTGGTTGTATGGGTATGAGCCATGCCTATGGAGCTCCTGCCGATAAAAATGAAATGAAGAAGCTGCTTTCGCAGGCTGTAGATATTGGATATACATTTTTTGATACGGCAGAGGTTTACGGCACACCTGATGATCATCATCATAATGAGGAGCTGTTGGGAGAGGCATTAAAGCCTTACAGAAATAAGATCCTTATTGCAACTAAGTTTGGTATTCATTTTGATATGACAAGTCCCGAAGTAAATAAGCCTCTTGTTCCCGATTCAAGCCCCCATATTATAAGAAGATCGGTTGAAGAGTCATTAAAGCGCCTTAATACAGACCATATCGATCTATACTATCAGCACAGAACAGATCCCAATGTTCCCATTGAAGAGGTTGCGGGAGTAATGGAAGAGCTTATAAAAGAGGGTAAGATCACCCATTGGGGATTGTCAGCGGCAACAGAGGACACTATAAGAAGAGCGGATAAGGTGTGTAAGGTAACTGCAATTCAAAACAGATATTCAATGATGTACAGGGATTGTGAAGCATTATTTGATACCTTAGATGAATTAAATATTGGATTTGTAGCTTTTTCACCTATGGCAAACGGTTTTTTGAGCGGTAAATATAATGAAAATTCTCATTTTGAAGAGAACACGGATTACAGAAGCATTATGCCCCAGTTTAAAAAAGAGGCTTATGAAAAAAACAAGGAGCTTTTGGAATTTATAAGAAATACGGCAGAAAAAAAGAATGCCACACCTGCTCAAATCTCTCTTGCCTGGATGATTTGCAAAAAAAATTATATGGTACCTATTCCGGGAACAAGAAAAATTGAAAGATTATATGAAAATGCAGGGGCAGCCGACATTGTGCTGTCAGACGAAGAAATAAAGAGTATTGACAGTGCTCTTGACAATATTGAAATGTCAGAGGTATTTGGCGGAAGTAAAATAATAAAAAAATAAAGGAGCGAGTATTATGGAATTTAAAACATTAAGCAACGGAATTAAAATGCCTTTAGAGGGCTTTGGCGTATTTCAGGTGCCCGATGAGGCTGTTTGTGAAAAGGCTGTTCTTGATGCTGTTAATACGGGATACAGATTAATTGACACAGCGGCAGCATATATGAATGAAGAGGCTGTGGGAAGAGCAATAAAAAAATGCGGAGTTCCCAGAGAGGAGCTGTTTGTGACAACAAAGCTGTGGGTTCAGGATGCAGGATATGAAGAGGCTAAAAAGGCATTTGATACATCTCTTAAAAAATTGGGACTGGATTATATTGATCTGTATTTGATACATCAGCCTATGGGTGATTATTACGGTGCTTGGAGAGCTATTGAGGAGCTTTATAAAATAGGTGTGGTTCGTGCAATAGGCGTGTGCAATTTTTATCCTCACATACTTGCGGACTTTTGTGAAACAGTTGAAATAAAGCCTATGGTAAATCAGGTTGAGCTTCACCCATTCTTTCAGCAGGAGGACGCAGTTAAGGTTATGAATGAATACGGTGTTCAGCCCGAAGCCTGGGGACCTTTTGCAGAAGGAAATCACGGTATATTTACCGATCCCGTGCTTACGGAAATAGGTAAAAAGTACGGAAAGAGCGCTGCACAGGTCACACTGCGCTGGAATGTTCAAAGAGGAGTTGTTGTTATTCCTAAATCAACTCATAAGGAGCGTATGGTGCAGAATATTGATATATGGGATTTTGAGCTTAGTGATGAGGATATGAAAAAAATCGCTAAAATGGATATAGGTCACAGTGAAATAGTTGACCACAGTGATCCTAAATTTGTTAAAATGCTCCATAATATGAAAATACATTAATGAAATTGAATTTGACCGACTGTTTTTTTAAGCAGTCGGTCAGGAGGTTATTTAATATTGCGGAGCTTTTCTCTTGCGCTTCTGTATTCTTGGGGTATTTCGTCAACAGGCATATTGCGGGGTACGGAGGTAGTGCCTGCCTCCTTTGCCTTTTCATAGTACCAGCATTTGAAATTAACTATGTTAAGAGTTTCCTGAAGCTCCGAAATTTGATCTTCAATGGCTTTCTTTTGCTTTTGGAAGAGAGAAAGGCGCTCGTCAATTGTTTTGTCACCTTCCATTGCCATATAAATGTAGTTTTTAATATCTTTTAAGGACATACCTGCTTTTTTAAGGCAGTTTATAACTTGCAGCCATTCATAGTCTGCTTCCTTAAACATTCTTATACCGCTTTTTGATCTTTCGACAAAGGGAAGTAAGCCTTCCTTGTCATAGTATCTCAGCGTTGAGGTTGGTATCTCAAGCATTTTTGACATTTCGCCTACAGTGTAAAGCATATTTTTCACCTCAAATATTTTAAAATTTAAAAAAAAGTACTTGACTTAAAGTTGACTTTAACTTATATAATTAAATTAAACTTATATATATTATACATTAATTAAATAAAAAGTCAATAGGAGGAATAAAAAATGAATGATTTTGTATTTAGTTATCCCACAAAGGTGTATTTCGGAAAAGGATCAGCAAAAAAGGCATTGAATGGAGAGCTTGGGGCATATAAAAAAATTATGCTTGCTTACGGAGGAGGCTCTGTAAAGAAAAACGGCATTTATGATGAAATTATGAGCTTGCTTTCCGACAAAGAGGTCATTGAGTTTTCGGGCATAATGTCAAATCCTACTTATAAAAAGGTTCAGGAGGGTGCAAGGCTTGCAAAAGAAAATAATGTTGATTTTATACTTGCAGTAGGCGGAGGTTCCGTTATTGATTGCTGTAAGGTTGTTGCGGCGCAGGCAAAAACAGACGAGGACTTATGGGAAATGGAATTTACAAATAAAAGATTTCCCGACAAATGGATACCTATGGGTGCTGTTGTAACAGCATCGGGCACAGGCTCCGAAATGAATGCGGGGGCTGTCATTACAAATGAGGATAAGAAAATAAAAGCGGGTATGTTTGCGGCATATGCGGACTTTGCTGTTTTAGATCCTTATTATACATTATCCGTACCGTTTAAACAGGTTATTTCAGGTGCTTTTGATACCTTAAGTCATTGTATGGAAACATATTTCGGCACACCAAGAGAAACATATATTTCAGATGAAATAAATGAAGCTGTTATGAGAAATACCATAAGGAATATAAGAGCATTAATTAAAGATCCTAATGATATTGAAGCAAGAAGCGAGCTTATGTGGGATTCAGCTATGGCTGAAAACGGTTTGTTGAAGCTGGGAAAGGTCACTGATTTTCAGGCACATCAAATAGAACATCAGCTGGGTGCATATACGGACTGTAATCACGGACAGGGGCTTGCCGTAATACACCCTGTGCTTTACAGTCATATTTATAAAGACGGTGTTTCAAAATTTGCACGATTTGCAAAAGAGGTTTGGAATATAAATGATAAGGACAGGGATATAGACCTTGCCGCAGCGGGTATTAACAAGCTCACGGAATTTATTAAGGAAATCGGTCTGCCTGCAAGTTTCAGGGAAATGGGTATAAATGATGACAGCTGTTTCAGAGCAGTTGCTGATTCCTGCAATATTACGGCGGGCTGTTGTAAAAAGCTGACAAGAGATGAAATATTTGAAATTTTAAATGAATGTTATTAATTAAATTTAAAAGACATACACAGTAAGGGAAACGGAGATATGTATTATGAAAGTAGTGTTGGTCAATGGTGCGCCTCATAAGGAGGGGTGCACATATACGGCATTGTGTGAAGTTGCAAAAGTACTGAATGAAGAGGAAATAGAAACGGAAATATTTTGGATAGGAAATAAGCCGCTGGGTGGATGTATTGCCTGTAAGCAATGTATAAGCAGAGGTGAATGTGTTTTTAATGACAGTGTAAACAAATTCAGAAAAATTGCTGAAACCGCAGACGGATTTGTTTTTGGCACACCTGTACATTACGGAGCCGCAAGCGGAAATATGACTGCTTTTATGGACAGATTGTTTTATTCGGATCTGTGCGGAAGAGGCAACAGGACATTTTATTTAAAACCTGCCGCCTGTGTGTTATCTGCAAGAAGAGCGGGCACAACAGCCACATTTGATCAAATGAATAAATATTTTACAATTCAGGAAATGCCTGTAGTTTCGTCAAGGTATTGGAATATGGTACACGGTGCAAAGGCTGAAGATGTATTAAAAGATGAAGAAGGGCTTTTAACAATGAGAGTTCTTGCAAGGAATATGGCTTTTATGCTTAAGTGTAAGGAAGCGGCTCTTAAAAACGGCGTTGAGCTTCCAAAGAGAGAGGATGCCGTATTTACTAATTTTATAAGATAATATGTTTGGAGGAATGAAAATGAAAAGATTTATGGGTATTTTGTTGTCATCACTGTTAATTATTTCATCAATGCCAATAAGTGCATTTGCTAAAGATAATGTAACGTCAAGAGAACTCAAAAACGGTACAAATTATGTGACTGTTAATAAGGAGGCTGAGGAGGATATGTCAGAAAGAGAAAAGGCGGCTGTTGAAAAATTCAATGAGCTTTATAAGGACGGTAAGATACCGGAAAATATTGCGGAATCAGAGCTTTATGATATTGTAAATAATCTTGTTTACGGTGAGCTTTATCAGCAGGGACAGCTTACGGACAAAGACAGAGAAATGATAACTCTTGCGGCTTTGACTGCCCTTGGTACAAATACAATATTAAAAACACACGTATATTCAGCTCTTAATGCAGGTTTGACGCCTGTTGAAATTACCGAAACGGTTTATCACTGTACGCCTTATGTAGGAGCTGCAAAATCTCTTGAAGCAATTGCCGCTGTAAATGAAGTGTTTGACGAAAAGGGAATAAAAATGCCTGAAAGTCAGGCAACTGTTACCGAGGAAAGCCGTTTTGACGACGGAAGTGCGGCACAGACAGAGCTTTTTGGCGATTTGGGTGACACTAAGCCTGCGGAAGGTGAAATAAGACTTGGCAGAAGCTTCCTCCCCGACTACTGCTTTGGTGATTTCTACACAAGAGAGGGGCTTACACTTGAACAGCACGAGCTGCTAACGTGGGTCTGCATTGCCTCAATGGGCGGTGCGGAAGCACAGCTTACGGGACATACAAACGGCAACAAAAATGCAGGTAAGTCAAAGGAATATATGCTTGAGGTCTTAACGGACATTATGCCTTATATTGGTTATCCAAGGACATTAAACGCTCTCAGTATTAAGGCTGTATAGTATATAATAAAAGTGCATTACACTATGTTTTGACATAATGTAATGCACTTTGTTTTTATACTGCCAATTATATTTTAATTATTTTGCTGAAAGATATTCATCAATTGCAGCAGCGGCATTTTTACCTGCGCCCATAGCAAGTATAACCGTAGCAGCGCCTGTAACAGCATCTCCGCCTGCATAAACGCCTTCTTTTGATGTTAAGCCTGTTTCTTCTTCGGCAACGATACATTTTCTCTTGTTTATTTCAAGTCCAGGAGTTGTGGAGCTTATAAGAGGATTGGGTGATGTGCCAAGGCTCATAATAACCATATCAACGTCCATTACAAATTCGGAGCCGGGAATTTCAACGGGACGTCTTCTTCCGCTTTCATCGGGTTCACCAAGCTCCATTTTAATGCACTTCATACCTGAAACCCATCCCTCTTCATTAACAAGGATCTCAACGGGATTTGTAAGGGTGTCAAATATTACGCCTTCTTCTTTTGCGTGATGTATTTCTTCAAGTCTTGCAGGAAGCTCAGCTTCGCTTCTTCTGTATACAATATGTGCGTCGGCGCCAAGTCTTAAAGCTGTTCTTACGGCGTCCATTGCAACATTTCCTCCGCCTATAACGGCAACCTTTTTACCTGTTCTTACAGGTGTGTCGTATTCATCGTCAAAGGCTCTCATAAGATTTACTCTTGTAAGATATTCATTGGCTGAAACAACACCCATTGCTGTTTCACCGGGAATATTCATAAACTTAGGCAAGCCTGCACCTGAACCTATAAATACTGCGTCAAAGCCTTCATCTTCCAAAAGGCTGTCTATTGAAACGGTTTTGCCAATGATAACATTTGTTTCGATTTTAACACCCAGCTTTTTAATGTTTTCAACTTCGTGCTGAACTACAGTACTTTTT
>JAUNPM010000019.1 GCA_030536675.1 Clostridia bacterium
GACCGGAAGCTAAACATTTGCTCCCGGTCTGACCCATAAAATTACTTCCGATTTACTGACAATTTTATTTTGAAGCCCGCACAGGGGAAACAAATATATATGCCCTCACATATTTAAATATTAAAGATTTTCTTCAAAAAATTTCTTTATTCCTTCTGCTGCCGCCGCTTCATCATCACCTGTTACCTCAACTGTAATTTCAGTGCCCTTCTTTGCTCCAAGCCCCATAATTGCTATGAGCTTTGTTGCCTCTGCTGACTTTTCTCCCGCCTTAATAACAATTTTTGAACCGTAAGCCTTTGCCTCCTTAACCAAAAGACCTGCAGGTCTTGCGTGAATACCAACCTCATCTTTAATAACATAATTAAAACTTACCATAATAGATCCTCCTTATTTTATTTAACATCAATGATTTTTACATCGTTTTCGATTTTTCCCGTTACATATTTGTTTATTTCACTGTAATCATCTGAATTTGTAACAATTACAGGTGTAACAGTTCTGTAGCCTGCGTCCTCAATACCCTTTATGTCAACAACAGCAATAACATCGCCCTTTGTTATTTTCTGTCCGTTTTCAACCTTTATATCAAAGAATTGACCCTTAAGCTGTACAGTATCTATACCAATGTGTATAAGCAATTCTATTCCCTCATCTGACCTAAGCCCCAAAGCGTGCTTTGTATCGTACACAAGCTCAACTGTTCCGTCAAATGGCGCTCTTACTGTTCCATCATCAGGCTCAATGCCTACACCGTCACCAAGCATACCCTCTGAAAATACTCCGTCATTTATATCCTCAAGACTTATAACATTTCCCTTCATAGGTGAAAATACGCTGCCTGCCTCTGCATTTTTGTTATCTTCTGTTTTTTCATCTTTTACGGAAACTTCAATATCCGTGTCATTGTCACTTTCGGGACTTGCAAGATAATCCTCAAGATTTGATTTAATAACAGTAACATTGGGACCATATACCACCTGTACTCCGTTTCCCTTGTGTATTACTCCCGATGCTCCCGTAGATTTTAACAAAGTATCGTCAACAGCAGATGCATTTTTAACTGTTATCCTAAGCCTTGTGGCACAGCAGTCAACATCTGATATATTGCTCTTTCCTCCAAGACCCTTTGTAATAAGAGCTGAAACAGCGCCGCCTTTTACATTTGAACCGTTCTTTTCAGCTCTTGCGGCATTTACATCAGCCTTTGTATAAAGCTTGGTTTCAACATCATCATCCTCACGTCCCGGAGTTTTAAAATCAAACTTCTTAATAAGGAATGTAAATATAAAATAATACAACAGGAAATAAACAATACCCACAGGAATGATCAACAGCCAGCTTGTTTTGCTGTTGCCCTGCAATATACCAAAAAGCAGCAGATCAATAAAGCCCCCTGAAAATGTAAGCCCTACTGCAATATTAAGCATATGAGCTATCATATAGGCAGAGCCTGCGAGAACCACCTGTACGGCAAATAAAGCAGGAGCCACAAAAAGGAATGAAAATTCAATAGGCTCCGTTATGCCCGTAAGCATACTTGCCAATGCGGCTGAAAGCAAAAGACCGCCTGCCTGCTTTTTCTTTTCGGGCTTAGCGCATCTGTACATTGCAAGTGCAGCTCCTGGAAGTCCGAATATCATAAATATAAATTCACCCGAAAAATATCTTGTAGCGTCTGAACTAAAGTGCGCTATATTTGCTGAATCAGCAAGCTGTGCAAAAAATATATTTTGTCCGCCTTCAACCAGCTGTCCCGCAACCTCTGCAGTTCCGCCCACAGCAGTCTGCCAGAAAGGCATATAAAAAACGTGATGCAGACCGAAAGGTATAAGCGCTCTTTTAATAAGACCAAATACAAGAGTTCCAAAGTATCCCGTGCCCGTTACAAGACCGCCCAAAGCATAAATACCGCTTTGTACCGTAGGCCAAATAAAATACATAAGTATACCAACAAACATATACACCAATGTGGATATAATAGGCACAAACCTTGTTCCGCCAAAAAATGATAAAGCGTTAGGCAGCTGTATTTTATAAAATTTATTGTGAAGTGCAGCTACACCAAGTCCTACAATGATGCCTCCAAATACACCCATTTGAAGAGTTTGTATACCACAGGCAGATGTTATTGTTCCGCTTAACACATCAGATGAAATGCTTCCGTCATCAAGTATTTTTCCTGTAATACTTAACATTGCGCTTATAGCGGAGTTCATAACAAAATAAGCTATTACCGCAGAAAGTGCTGAAACCTCTTTTTCCTTTTTTGCCATACCTATGGCTACGCCTACGGCAAATATAAGAGGCAAATTGTCAAATATAACATTTGCAACAGCATTCATTACGGTCAAAAGAGAATGAAGTACAGTACCCTCTCCCAAAACAGCCGTCAGTCTGTATGTTTCTATTGTTGTTTCATTTGTAAAGGAACTTCCCAGACCAAGCAAAAGTCCGGCAATAGGTAAAATTGCAATAGGAAGCATAAAAGAACGTCCTACTCTTTGCAAAATACCAAAAATTTTGTCTTTCATAATAATACCTCCATATAATTTTTATGGGAACATCTCCCTATATAAAATTCCCCTTTGCCGGCATTAACGGGAATTTAAAATACCTTTTACATTGAAATTCTTTTTAAATGTACGGTAAGAAATACCATTTCCTCTTCACTTATTATTTTATTGTATTTTGCCGAAATATATCCTCTTATTTTTACGGCACAATTATAATCCTTTTTGTATTTTTCTTTTATGACATTGTGAATATCGCTGTCACCGCCGTCGGCTATTTTGTTCATAAATACCCTCTGACCGAAAAATTTCATATGTGTAATAAATCTGCTGTAGTCAAGGCTGTCCTTGTCAAGCTCTCTTCCGTAATAATTGCTCACAATTTCAGTAACTGCCGAAATCATTTCCGTAATGCTTACCATATTGTTCATATCAGTATCAAGCTCTGCATTTACTATATGAAGAGCAATAAAGCCTGCCTCATCCTCCGAAAGCATTTGCCCGAATTTCTCATTTATAATATTGACCGCTTTTTTGCCTATGTTAAATTCAACGGCATAAAAATTTTTAATTTCACTTAAAAGAGCATTTTTATATTCAAATCCTTTTTTCTTTCTCTTAACGGCAAAATCTATGTGATCCGTTAATGTTATCAAAAGGTTTTTGTTTAAATTTCTGTTCATTTCATTTTCTGCCATACTTATAATTTCTGAGCAGACATCAAAGTATTCAATAGATATTTCATTAAAGAGCTGCTGCAATCTGTTTATATTTTTACTGCCTTCTGCTCTGTAGACCTTTTCGATTTTTTCATCTTCAACCCTTTCCCCTTTTTTTCTTCCGAAACCGATACCCAGTCCTCTTAATATAACTTCGTTTCCGTTCTCATCAACGGAACATATAATATTGTTGTTTATAACCTTTGTTATAGCATACATATAAACACCTCCGCTTTAAGGAGCAATAAACAAATAATTTTTCTAAAAAAAACAGACCTTCCTGCAAAAACACATAAATTTATTTTTGCAAAAAGGTCTTGCCCACATTTGCGGTCACAATCCTTAAAACGAAACCACTTTTCTCTCTTTGTTAATATTATATAACATTAACATATCCTTTGTCAAGCCCTTAATGCAAAATTAAATAATATTATTTACATTTTCATTTATTGCTATGCATTTTATACAATATTAGCACCTATATTCATATTTTATAACACAATTTTATTTTCCGCAAGCCCTTTACAATTATTTTTTTTAACATGTGACAATATATAAAATAAAAAAATAAAGTGCACCCTAAATTTTATATAAAATAACATTTTAAGGTGCACTTTAAAATATTTTAATTTAAAGCCTCTTTAAAAAAGGTTTCAATTTTATCAAAAGGTATTTTACTTACATCATCATACAAATCAATATGCTCTGCGTCAGGCACAACATAAAGCTCCTTTGGCTCTGAAGCCGCCTCATAAGCGTCCTCACTGAAATAACGTGAATGAGCATTTTCACCTATAATAAATAAAATAGGTCTTGGTGAGATCGTATCAATGTGGTCCAAAAGGCTGAAATTTGACATTGCCATTCTGCTTGTTGTTGTAAAGTTGCCTAAAGCATTAGGGTGATGACCTCTTGATGTACCATAGTATCTGTAGAACTCATCAGAAATAGGGTCAAGTCCTTCGGGAACGGTTTCTGTTGCCTCCTGTGGGAATGAGGGATTATATTCGGGATAACCGTTGTCCACGTCCTCCCATCTCTGTTCCGCAAGCTCATCTAATACCTGCTGAAATTGCTCTGCGTCAACAGTATCACCAAATCCGTATCTGTCACCTCTGCTTATATCATACATACTTGCAGTGGCAACAGCCTTAATTCTCTTATCAGCCTGTGCAGCAGAAATTGCAAAACCGCCGCTGCCGCAAATGCCTATAGCACCGATTTTTTCTCTGTCCACATAATCAAGAGTGCCAAGATAGTCCACTCCCGCACTGAAGTTTTCGGTAAAAATATCAGGAGATGACACATTTCTCGGTTCTCCGCCACTTTCTCCCATAAAGGCAGGGTCAAATGCAAGCACAACAAAGCCTCTTTGAGCAAGCTGATTTGCATATACTCCCGGTCCCTGTTCCTTAACTCCGCCGTAAGGAGGTCCTATAACAATAGCAGGATATTTAACGTTTTCATCTAAATCCTTAGCCGTATACAGATCTGCGGCAAGCTCAATTCCGTAACGGTTCCTGTATGTAACGGAGGTTCTGTTTACATTGTCGCTTAATTCAAATGTGTAATAATCATTTTGTTCCGTATTTGCCGCAGTTGGGTCTGAAGCTGTCGCTGCTGTACTGCTTGTATCAGCGCTTTCTCCACCGTCAGCCTGTGCACTGCAGCCTGTTGCCGCCAAAGTCAATAATAACATTGCAGATAAAATTCTTTTTCCTAATTTCATATTTTTTTCATCCTTTCGTTTTTATATTTAAATTTTATAATTTACTTGACCACTTCAAAGCCTATGCTTACACCTCCTTTTCCCAAAGCCTCCTCAAGACCTGTCGTATCCTCAATATATCCAAGCCTTGTATAGCTGTAAGAATTGGAAAATGTATCATAAAACAACACCAAACAGTCATTGCCGTAAAGCATTATTTCCCCCTTATTTATAGTGTCGGGTTTTTCTCTGTTTTCAGGCAGAGGATCGGACATATAATAATATTTTTCATTTCCGTGAAGCTCCGTCATATTGTAGGTTACAGGGAATTTCTTTATAAGCTGACCTGTTGCTTCATTGTCATATAACCTTGCATAAAAGCTCTTATTGCCTATTTTCAAATTTATATTGATCATATTTTTTTCCTGCTCTTCTGTTTGGGATACTGTACTTACCTCACTTGTCACCTGAGCATTTGCAGTATTATTTGTTTGAGCAATACAGCCTGTAGCACTTAACATTGTAAGCATAAATACCAAAAACGTCTTTTTCATATTTTCACCCCTCTTTATCATATATAGACTTTATTATTTTTGCAGGTACTCCTGCCGCTATAATATTTTGGGGCACGTCCTTATTAACAAGAGAACCCGCCCCTATTATTGCGTTATCTCCTATTGTGACCCCTCCCAACACTGTTGAATTTGAACCTATCCACACATTTTTTCCTATTATAATAGGCTTAGGTATGGTATTTTTTCTTTCCTCGGGAATAAAACCGTGATTAAGTGTAGCCAACACCACATTATGCCCTATTAAAGCTCCGTCGCCTATTTTAATACCTCCCTGATCCTGAAAACAACAGCAGGAATTTATAAACACATCTTTTCCTACGGTTATGTTTTTACCGCAGTCCGTATAAAAAGGCGGGAACATACCAAAGCCTTCATTTACGGGCTTTCCCGTAAGCATTGAAAAGAGTTTGCGTATTTCTTCCGGTGTGTGATATGAGCTGTTAAGCTCAAAGGTTATCTTCATTGCCTCATTGCTTAATTTAACCATATATTTATGAATTTCCGAATTTGCAATTACGGTCTTACCCGATTCCATATATTTTAAAAATTCTTCCGTATCCATTTCACTCACTCCTTACCTTTCTGTATTTAAATATTAACATAAACGTCATTCAATAGCAAATACTTATATCAAATAGCTATCTATGCTTGACGGTTATATCAATTTATGATAAACTAAAAAATAAAAAGGTGTGATACAATGGAATTACGTGTTTTAAAATATTTTCTGACAATAGCAAGAGAGGAAAGCATATCAGGTGCGGCACAGGTTCTGCACCTTTCACAGCCCACCCTTTCAAGGCAAATAAAGGATATGGAAGATGAGCTTGGCAAACAGCTTTTAATAAGGGGCACAAGAAAGGTATCCTTGACAGAAGAGGGTATGATCTTAAGAAAGCGTGCGGAAGAGATACTTGACTTGGTAGAAAAAACCGAAAGCGAAATAACCGTTTCCGATGAAACCGTAAGCGGTGATATTTACATCGGCACAGGAGAAACAGATTCACTGCGTGTTATTTTAAAAGCCGCAAAAAAACTTAAGGAGGCTTATCCCGATATACACTTTCACATTACAAGCGGTGATTCTGTGGATATTTCGGAAAGACTTGACAAGGGACTTTTTGACTTTTGTATTCTTATGGGACATATAGACACAAATAAATACAGCTATCTTAATTTACCTATGAAAGATGTGTGGGGAGTTTTGATGCCCAAGGACTCTTATCTTGCCCATAAGACTTACATAACTCCCGATGACCTCTTCGGACTTCCTCTTATTTTTTCCCGTCAGTCACTAAAGGACAGGAGCCTTGAGGTATGGTTTAAAACCGATTATTCCAAACTGAATATTGCCGCAACATATAATCTTTTGTATAATGCCTCTCTTATGGTAGATGAAGGCATAGGCTATGCAATTTGCTATGATAAAATTATAAATGTAACGGGAAACAGCGATCTGTGCTTCAGACCTCTTAAGCCAAGGCTGGAAGCAGGTATGAGTATAGTCTGGAAAAAATATCAAATTTTTTCAAAAGCGGGAGAAAAATTTTTAGATATATTGAAAGAAACACTTTAAATCAAAAAAATATGCGCAAAAAAAGAACCCTCACGGGTTCTTTCTGTTTAAAATATACTTTTTCTATACATTATAAACAATTTTATTTAACAACTTCTTTACAAACTGTTAAATTATATAATTTTCTTCTCTTCCCTTTTATTATACTTCACAACAATAAACTTGTCAACACATTTTTTTTGTACATTTTCAACAAATTTTCAAATCATACAAATCAATCGTTTCTTCTTCCCACGCCTATTATTGAAAGAAGTCTTAAAAGCTGCACAAGAGATGCTGCGGCAGCAGCAACATAAGTCATTGCGGCAGCACTTAACACCTTTCTTGCTCCCGCAACCTCGCCGCCGTCAAGATAATTGTAATCCTCAAGCATTTTTAAAGCTCTTGAAGATGCATTAAACTCAACAGGCAGTGTAATGATCTGAAAAGCAACCACAACGCCAAATAATATCGCTCCCGCAAGAGCAAGGGCATAACTGTTTATAAGACTGCCTATTAATAAGCCTATTATAAAAAGAGGCATTGCAATTCTGCTGCTGAAATTCACAACAGGAAAAATAGCAGATCTTAATGTAAGGGGCACATATCCCTTTGCGTGCTGAACAGCGTGTCCCGTTTCGTGAGCGGCAACACCCAAGGCGGCAACGCTTTTTGAACCATATACAGTGTCCGAAAGCCTTAACACCTTTTTTACGGGATCGTAGTGGTCTGTCAGGTTTCCTCTTACGTGTTCAACCTCCACATCATATATACCGTTTTGCCTTAAAAGCATTTTTGCAACATCGGCACCTGTGTACCCTCTTGAATTTGCCACCTTTGAATATTTGTTAAATGTAGACGTTACGTTTCCCTGTGCGATCATACACACAACAGCCATTAATATAACAATATAAAACCAGCTGTCAAAGCCAAAGCCATAACCATAATAATAAGGCATATAACCACTCTCCTTTTTGTTTTATTGTATAATTAATTACGCAAACAAAATATTAAAGTCTGTTTTATAATATTAAGGATTTATTACTTTTTTATTTATAAATATGCTGTTCATTACATATTATCCTCGGAGGCACCAAGTATTTTGCCCTCTTCAACACTGTGTCCTCTTAAATAATCGGCACAGTTCATTTTTTTGCCGCCCTTAGCCTGAACCTCCCTTATTAAAAGAGCGCCGTTTCCCGTTTTAACAATAAAGCCCTTCTTTTTGTCAACAGAAAGTATTTCACCTGCTTCGCCCTTTTCATATCCTTCCACAATGTCTGCTTTAAATATCTTTAGTATTTCACCCTCATACTCTGTATATGCGCCGGGGACCGGATTAAATCCTCTTATTTTATTTCTTATTTCTTCCGAATTTCTGCTCCAGTGTATTTTACCCATATCCTTTTTTATCATAGGCGCAGTTGTGGCAAGTGAATCCTCCTGCTTTTCTGCATTTACATCTCCCTTTTCTATAAGCTCAATAGCTTCAATAAGGGCATCTGCGCCAACATAAGCCATTCTGTTATGAAGAGTTTCATAGGTATCATCATCTGTAATTTCCATTTTCCTTTTTAATATCATATCCCCCGAATCAAGAGCCTTTACCATATACATTATGGTTACTCCCGTTTCCTTTTCACCGTTTATTACAGACCACTGTATTGGAGCTGCTCCCCTGTATTTCGGCAAAAGAGAGCCGTGAACATTTATACAGCCGTATTTTGGAATATCAAGTATTTCCTGTGACAATATCTGACCGTATGCCACCACCACAAAAATATCAGCGTCTATTCCCTTAAGAAGCTCTACAAATTTTTCATCCTTTATTTTTTCAGGCTGATACACGGGTATCCCGTATTTTTCGGCAGCCTCCTTAACGGGAGTAGGCTTCATTTTTTTGCCTCTTCCCTTAGGCTTATCAGGCTGACTTATTACAGCAGTCATATTATGCTTTTCAACAAGAGCCTCAAGCACAGGCACCGCAAAATCAGGCGTTCCCATAAACAAAACTTTCATTTATTCGTCCTCCTCGGTTTCAACGTCCATTAATTCACCCTCGACCTTATCCACATATAATATACCGTCTAAATGATCTATTTCGTGACACAAGGCTCTTGCCATAAGCTCCTCGCCCTCAACAATAATGTTCTGCCCCGTAATATCCACAGCCTTAGCCTTTACGTAATTAGGTCTTGTTACAACTCCCGTTTTACCGGGCACTGACAAGCACCCCTCATTTCCCGTCTGTTCTCCCGATGTTTCTATTATCTCTGGATTTATAAGCACAACGGGACCCTCTCCAATGTCTATTACAACCATTCTTTTAAGCATACCCACCTGAGGAGCCGCAAGCCCCACACCGTTGGCATTATACATTGTGTCAAGCATATCCTCTGCAAGCTCCGCTATTTTAGGTGTTATTTCCTTTACGGGCTTGCATTTTTTTCTTAAAACAGGTTCGTCCTCTTCTCTTATTAATCTTATAGCCATTTTATTTTACCTCCTACATATAATTTGGATTCATATTTAAATGTATTTTTATTCCCTTTAAATCTACGCTTTTATTTAACTTTTCAATACAAAAAATTACATAATTTCTTAGCTTTACTTCATCTTCACATTTTACAATTATCTGCCACCTGTAATTGTTGTTTATTTTTGAAATAACGGCAGGTGACGGTCCAAGGTGTGTAAACATATTGTTTTTATTGTAATGCTTCATTACATATAGCAGTTCACTTATTCTCTGCTTCACAAGTCCCTCATTAACACCGGTAAACATTATAAAAAATATATTTGTAAATGGCGGATAAACCATATTTTTTCTGTAATTTATTTCCTCATTGTAAAACCTTAAATAATTATTTTCTGCCGCACACACTATGCTGTACTGCTTAGGCGAATAGGTCTGTATAAACACATTGCCCTTTTTTTCGGCTCTTCCCGCTCTTCCCGCCGCTTGAGTCACAAGCTGAAACGTCACCTCACTGCTTCTGTAATCCCCTATATTAAGGGAAAGATCCGCAGCTATTATTCCCACAAGAGTTACATTTGCAAAATCCAGTCCCTTGGCTATCATTTGAGTGCCTATAAGTATTTCAGCCTCGCCGTTTCTGAAACGGTCAAGTATTTTCTGATGACTGTTTTTTCTCTTTGTTGTGTCCATATCCATTCTGAGCACTCTAGCCTCAGGAAAATATTTATTTACTTCCTGTTCTATTTTTTCCGTTCCCGTGCCGAAGTATCTTATATGCCTTGAGCCGCATACGGGACATACCTGAGGCACATTGACGCTTGCCCCGCAATAATGACAGTTCAGCTTATTTATACCCTTGTGATATGTATAATTTACGTTGCAGTTTTTACAGGTCATAACATAGCCACATTCTCTGCAGGATACAAATGTTGAATATCCTCTTCTGTTTAAAAACAATATGGTCTGCTCGCCTTTTTTCAAATTTTCACTTATTGCGTACTTAAGCTTTTCACTGAATACGGAAAAATTTCTTTTAATAAGCTCTTTTCTCATATCCACAATTTCAACATTGGGATATAAATTGTTTACTCTGTTTTCAAGTACCGCCAGCCTATATTCGCCCTTTTCCGCCTTGTAATAATCTGTTACAGAAGGTGTTGCACTTCCCATAACAACGGTGCATTTGTAAAGCTGTCCCAGCTTTTGGGCAACCTCACGGGCATCATATTTAGGTGAGAGCTGATCAGATTTATAAGTTGTTTCGTGCTCCTCATCTATAATTATAACTCCGGGGTTTTCAAAAGGTGTGAACACAGCGGAGCGAGGACCTATCATAACGGATATTTCCCCAAGTCTTGCCCTTGTCCACTGGTCGTATCTTTCCCCGTCGCTTAACCTTGAATGAGTAACCGAAACCCTGTCCCCGAATCTGGACACAAATCTTTCAACAGTCTGCTGAGTAAGGGATATTTCGGGCACAAGCACTATGGCTTCCTTACCCTGTTTGAGAGCTTTTTCAATGGCTCTTAAATATATCTCCGTTTTTCCGCTTCCCGTAACCCCGTGTATAAGCACAGGCTTGCCCGTGAAATTATCCATTTCGTCATATATTATATCACATACTCTTTTCTGCTCCCGGGTAAGCTCAGGCGCCTCTGCTCTTTTCACGGAAGAAATGTTAAAATTCCCTCTGTAGACCTGCTCATAGACCTTTTTTACAATTCCCTTTTTAACAAGAGCATTTATGGGTGCGTCATCTGTTTCCAAAAAATTTTTAATGTGTGATACGGGTATCTCCTCACCTCTTAAAAGAAGCTCAAGAACTCTTTTCTGTTTTGTATCCTTTTTAAGTACCTTTTCTATTTCCGAATCAAGGCTTTCATTTTCACTGTTCAGCACGACACAGGCAAAATTCTTTTCATTTACCTTTTTGGGAATTATGCATTGCATACAGGAGCTTAATGTTGTGTAATACTTTTCCTTCATCCAATTTGCAAGCTCAATTCTTTTACTGCTTATTATAGGATAGCTTTCACATATATCAACTATATCCTTAATAAGGCCTTCATCTACGTCTGCCTCATCTGAAAAGCCTGTTACATATCCTTCGATTTTTTTATTTGACTTGCCGAAAGGTATTATAACTCTCATACCTATTTCGATCCTTGCCCTTAAATTTTCAGGGATACCGTAATGAAAAATATGGTCAATATTGGAATGTGAAACCGAAACAATTATTAAAGCATATTTCATACCTGCTGTCCCTTTCCCCTTAAAAAGCAAAGAGCTGCCGCAGCAAAACTACAGAAGCCCTTTTACAAAACTTATTCTTCCTCAGCCTCTTCCAAAACAGATGCTTCGTCATCTGAAACCACATCGTCATCGGCAAGATCTGCGTCATCCTCATTTTCATCATAAACTTCGTTTATTTCCGTAAATTCTTCTGCAATGTCGTTTTCATCACGGTTTTCATCGTTTTCGGCCTTATTATTTTCAGCAGCTCTTTCCTCAAGCTCTTTCTTTATTTCATATTCGTCGTTTCTTTTATTAGGCTTAAGCTTAGTTCCCTGACCCTCGGGCACAACTGTTATTTTGCCCTCTCTCATTTCCTCTACAGCTATTGAAACAGGCTTGTTTGAATCAACCTTAACATCAGCCATTACTTCATCACCGTCTATTATCTGTCTTGCCCTTTTAGCCGCAGCAATTACAACGGTGTATCTGCTTGTAACGTCCTCATTTGATTTTTCACTCATTATATCCATAAGTTCTGCATAAGATGGTCTTAACATATCAGTTCTCTCCCTTAAATTTCTTTATAAATTCCAAATTTGTCTTTGTCTTGTTTTTTGCCGTATTTATTACGTCCTTCAAGTCCTCAACTGTTTTATCAACAGTGTCGTTTATGATCAAATAATCATAGCAGTCAAGGTACTCTATTTCATTAAGAGCAATTGATATTCTCTCATCAATTACAGCCTGTTCCTCTGTCTGCCTGCCCTCAAGCCTTTCCCTTAGCACTGTCACATCAGGTGTTGTCATAAATATAAGCACAGCCTCCGGAACTGCTGCCTTCACCTGCATAGCTCCCTGGACTTCTATTTCCAATATAATATTATTGCCGCTGTTTATCTGATCCAATACATATTTTTTAGGAGTTCCGTAATAATTGCCTCCGAATTGTGCATATTCAAAAAATTCATCATTTTTTATCATTTCTTCAAATTCATCTT
>JAUNPM010000311.1 GCA_030536675.1 Clostridia bacterium
GTTGTGCTTATATTTTTTACTGTTACAAACACCTGTATAATTTCGTCCTCATCATCTTCATTTTCACATATTATTGTTGCAACACCGTTTGCAACTCCCGTTACAACACCCTTTGAGTTTACTGTTGCAACAGCCTTTCTGTCACTTTTAAAGCTGTAATCATCTACGTCTAAAATATCATCAAGGTCATATGTATCTTCACCCTTAATTGTAATTTCTTCCGTTGAATAATCTCTGCCTACATATACGGTAAATTTATAATCGGTATCTCCCTCTGCTTCAATATCCGTTTCGCCTTCGTCCACACCTGTTATGATGCCGTCGTCTTCGTCTATTTCCGCAATATCCTCATCATCTACGCTCCAGTCGTATTCATCGGGATCATCTTCAAGTATAAGGCTTATATCTACATCATCACCTCTGCCCACATAAATATCCCAAGAAGTTTTTTCACTTACCTTAGATGATTTTGAACTTGAGCTGTCATCAGAACCTACAGTCACCTTAAACTTATATTCAAGTGAAGTACTTCCTGATTCATAAGTTGCCGTAACCGTTGCACTTCCTTCTTTTACACCTGTTACAACACCTCTTGTAGATACCTTAACATACTTTGTATCACTTGATTCCCAGTCATATTTACTTGCTGAATAATCATCGTCTACATATCTATACAAGTCCTTTTCTTCGTCCACATCAATTGAAATTGACTTTTTATCTGATGAAGATGAGCTTTTAACTGTTATATTAAAAGTATATGTATATTTCGTACCGCTTTTTTCTGCCGTTGCGGTAACTGTACAGGTTCCCTTTTTCTCTCCCGTAAGCTTACCCATTGATGTAACTCTGGCTATTGAATCATCACTTGTGCTCCAGTCAAAAGATGCAGCGTCAGGTGCCGTATCTGATAAATAGTCACCAAGATCCTTTGTGGAATCTACATTTACCGTAACAGACTTGCTTTCTTTAACATTCTTATCATTCTTATCACTGCTTGTTGAAGTCTTTTTTGTTGTGGTAGTTGTACTTGACGTTGTAGCTTCTGTTTTTACCTCGGACTTTTTTGTTGTTGCTTCCGTTGCTTTCTCCGTAGCAGCCTCCGTTGCTTTCTCTGTTACCTTTTCTGTTTCAGCTTCTGTTTCTTTTTCCGTTTCCGCTTCCGTTGTCTGCTCCTGTTCACTGCTGTCTGATGCAGACAGATCATCGGCATAAACTGTTCCCATAGCGGAAAAAGCCATACACATTGAAATTACGACTGCCATTAATTTTCTTTTCATTGGCAAATGCCTCCCTTTTCTTTTTATGTTTTAATTTTTACATAACCATTTTTTAGCTATATAATGTCTGAACATTAGTATACAACAAATTATAAGCATTTTCAATTATTTTTAATGAAATTATAATTAAGTTTTAATTAAGTTTTTATCAAATTATTATAAATATAAACAAAATATAAAAAAAGCACCCCGACCGCCGAATATATATCCCGCAGCCAAAGGTGCACTTAAAACTTTAAAAAATTATTTTAAATTTATTGCTTAAACATATTTTATCCATTTACCATTTGATCAACATTATTCATAATTACAGCCATTTGCGCCCTTGTTATTTCAGCGTCAGGCTCAAGAGTTGTATCTGAAGTTCCGCTTATTGCACCACTGTTTATAAGCGCTGCAACAGCTTCCTTATTCTCTTCCGCAATTTTTGATGCGTCTGTATATTGACTTAATACAGACGTATCCGTATTAAGCTCTCCGCTTACCTTAACCAATCCCTTATATACCATAACCATCATTTCTTCT
>JAUNPM010000020.1:0-3764 GCA_030536675.1 Clostridia bacterium
AGCCATATAAAAGCACAGTATACAGGAAATTATAACGGATAAAATATCATCACTTCTCATATCCATAAATCCCATACCCATAAACAAATAAAACAAAGCAATAATGCCGCCTATAAGCCACGGCTTTTCATCACTTCTTTTTCTGATCTTCAAATAAAACTGTTCCATTTTAAACCTCCTCATACGAAACATCAACAAGAGTAAGCCCTCTTGGCGGCAGCGTCATACCTGCATTTCCTCTCTCACGTGAATTTTTTATTAAGTCGTTACTACTACTCCCTACTTCATTTATTATTTTATCTATATCATCAACGGGTATTTTGCCCATTCCCACTTCAACAAGAGTCCCCGTCAATATTCTTACCATATTGTACAAAAAGCCGTCGCCCTTGTATGTAAATGTAATAAGGCTTCCCGTTTTTTCTATATCTATTGAGTAAATTGTTCTGACTGTAGATTTTTTTGTCCTTCTGTTTGAGCAAAATGCCTTAAAATCCTTTTCACCCAAAAGTTTTTCTGCGGCTTTTCTCATTTTATCAACATCAAGGTCATAGTTAAAATGATTGACCGTTCGCCTTGTAAATACGTCCGCCTTTTTACCTGTGTCTATTTTGTATACATAGGTCTTTGCTTTTGCATTGAGCCTTGCGTGAAATCTGTCATTGACCCTTTCACAGCTAAGTATTTTTATATCGGGAGGCAGGACCTCATTAAGGCTGTCTGAAAGCTCTTCATATTCATTTTCGGTCTTGAAGTTTGCAATTTGTCCCAAGGCGTGGACGCCTGCGTCTGTTCTTCCCGAGCCGTTTACCTCCACGTCCTCATTAGTCACCTTTTTAACTGCGGCTTCAATTATTCCCTGTATGGTATTTGGAGTTGAGGTCTGCCTTTGCCAGCCGTTGTATCTTGTCCCCTCATACTCAATTGTTATTTTGTAATTCATACCTTTATCCTTTTTTATGCTTTGAAAATATATCTGTTTTTTTAATATTCATTATTTTTATTTTACATCATATTTAATATAATTTCAACATAAAAATAAAGACGGTAGTCATTCCCTAACCGTCTTTAAATGTTTTAAATATTACTGATTTTTTTCTGGTCTTGGAATACAATCTTTTCTTGAAAGATTTATTCTGCCCTGCTGATCGATCTCAAGGACCTTAACGTTAATAACGTCCCCTACATTTAAAACGTCCTCAACTCTGTTTATTCTTTCGTGAGCAATTTTTGATATATGGACAAGTCCTTCCTGTTCGGGAGCAATTTCAACAAAGGCGCCGAAATTCATTATTCTTGTTACCTTTCCTGTGTACACACAGCCGGGCTTAGGACCCTCGTCAATTATTTTGATCATATCAACTGCCTTCTTTATAGCGTCGGCGTCAGCTGAACAAACATATATCTTGCCTTCATCCTCAGTATCGATCTTGTCAACACCTGATTCTTCTATGATCCTGTTTATTACCTTACCCTTTGAGCCTATTACCTCAGCCATTTTTTCAGGATTTATCTGAACAAATTCGATCTTAGGAGCATATTTTGAAAGCTCCTTTCTAGGCTCTGCAATAGCCTTGAGCATAACCTCATCGAGAATATAATTTCTTGCCTTATGAGTGTTTTCAATAGCGCCTCTTATTATTTCGGGAGTAAGTCCCTGTATTTTCATATCCATTTGAATTGCAGTTATTCCCTTGTGAGTACCGGCAACCTTAAAGTCCATATCTCCGAAGAAGTCCTCAAGTCCCTGAATATCCGTAAGGAGTATGAAGTCATCGTCTGTTTCTCCCGTTACAAGACCGCAGGAAATACCTGCAACAGGTCTTTTAATAGGTACGCCTGCCGCCATAAGTGAAAGAGTTGAGCCGCAAACGCTTCCCTGTGATGTTGAGCCGTTTGAGCTTAAAACCTCGGATACAAGTCTTATTGCATAAGGGAACTCCTCCTCACTTGGTATAACAGGGAGAAGAGCTCTTTCAGCCAAAGCGCCGTGACCTATTTCTCTTCTTCCGGGACTTCTTGAAGGCTTAGCCTCTCCTACTGAAAAGCCCGGGAAGTTATAGTGATGTATATATCTCTTATTTGTTTCAGCCTCGTCAAGTCCATCCAGCTTCTGCACATCGCCCATTGAGCCAAGTGTAGTCACTGTAAGCACCTGTGTCTGTCCTCTCTTAAACAAGCCTGAGCCGTGTACTCTTGGCAGCACGTCTACCTCAGCTGAAAGAGGTCTTATCTCATCAAGAGCACGTCCGTCGGGTCTTTTATGCTCTCTTAATATCATTCTTCTTACGGTTTCTTTTTCATATTTATAAATGGCTTCTCCAACCACAGCCTCAAATTCAGCCTCGTCCTCATTTCCGAACTGTTCAAAGAGCTTTTCAAAAACCTCCTCTTCAATAGCTGAAATTCTTTCATCTCTTTCCTGCTTCATATCGGTGAAAACAGCCTCTTCCATTCTCTTGTCGCCTATTAATTCCTTAATTGCCTCATAGAGATCGTGGTCAACAACGTGTTCCTCATAGCTGTGCTTTTCTTTGCCGCACTCTGCCACAATGCCGTCAATAAACTTACATATTTCAATGTTCTGCTTATGACCGAACATAATAGCCTCATACATTTCATCATCTGTTACTTCATCGGCACCTGCCTCTATCATCATAACCTTTTCCTTTGTAGAGGCAACAGTAAGGTTCATTTTGCTTAATTGCTTTTCCTCCGCTGTAGGATTTATGATATATTTGCCGTCTATCATACCTACTGAAACAGAGCCTGTAGGTCCGTAGAAAGGAATATCTGAAATTGAAAGCGCTATTGAAGAGCCTATCATTGCACATATTTCAGGTGAGCAGTCCTGGTCAACAGACATAACCATAGCATTGATTGAAACATCGTTTCTGTAATCCTTTGGGAACAAAGGTCTTATAGGTCTGTCAATAACTCTTGCAGTCAATATAGCGTGCTCCGTAGGTCTGCCCTCTCTCTTTGTAAATCCGCCCGGGATCTTGCCTACAGCATACATTTTCTCCTCATAGTCAATTGACAAAGGGAAAAAGTCTATTCCTGCTCTTGGCTTTTCTGAAGCCGTAGCTGTTACAAGAACAACAGTGTCGCCGTATCTTACGATACACTCGCCGTTTGCAAGCTCTGCAACCTTACCGATCTCAACGGAAAGCTCTCTGCCTGCAAGCTCAGTTTTGTAAATCTTACTCATTAAATTTTCCTCCTTGATTAGTTTATATCAAGTGGTTTCGGGTAATTTTTAGCTTAAAAATATATTTTAATAAAAAACACATTTTTAAACTAAAAATATCACCCTGCCACTTATTTACACAAATAAAGGCTGTCCTATTAAGATGAATGTACATAGGTGTAATTAATTGCGTCGGCGGCAAAAGCCGCCATTATATTAAACCGACCCTAAAAGCCCTGTTTATTACAAGCAATAAACCCATTTGTGTACAAAACTTAATATGACAGCCTCCGAACATATTACTTTCTTAATCCTAAAGCAGCAATAAGCTCACGGTATGCAACAATATCCTTAGACTTGATATAATTTAAAAGACCCTTTCTCTGACCAACCATCTTTAAAAGACCTCTTCTTGAGTGGTGATCCTTCTTGTGTTCCTTTAAATGCTCAGTTAAGTGATTGATTCTTTCAGTCAATAAAGCAACCTGAACCTCAGGTGAACCTGTGTCTGCTTCATTTCTTCCGAATTTTGCAATAATAGCTTTCTTATCCATTTTTTAATCCTCCATAATAA
>JAUNPM010000020.1:3774-12617 GCA_030536675.1 Clostridia bacterium
GTTAAGAGAAGGTCGGAGCCTCCGAACTCTGAACACAGGATATACAGTAATGTACACCAACGTACAGACATAATTTTAACATATCACTTACAAAATTGCAAGTATTTTTTTGTATATTTTTATATTTTTTCCATTAACAAACCGATTCTGCTGCCCTTTAAAGCTCTTATTTTTTTACGCCGCCAAAAACTCTGCCCGTAAAGGAAAAGCTGTTTAACACCTTCATCATAATCAATGAAGCGCAGGAAGCAATAAAAAACGTCAAAAACACAATTTTTAAGCTGTGATTTTTAAGTCCCCACCTGTTAAGAACATCTATTATAACATTGTGTGAAAGATACACTCCGTAAGACAAGGCGGAAATTTCCGAAACAATTTTCACAATAATACGGGGCAGCCTTTCTATTCTGTTTAAAAGTATAAAAATCGAGCTTGAAAGCATAACCACAAATATACTTCTGTAAGATTTAAATGTTTCCGTATAAAATTCGTTGTATCTGCTTACGGCAGTTGTCCCAACACTTATAAACACCACGGAGCACAGGGCAATTATTATAAGCCAAACAGAGGATATTTCCGTTTTATTGTTAAACAAATACCACCCAAGTATGAAATATCCCAAATATCCGCTTATAAAGCCAATGTTATTTATAAAGCTCACACTTACCATTAGCTTTTGACTGTCCTCTTTAAGTATTCCCGAAAGAGTAAGTGAAAGTATATGTAAAAGCCACAGTATTATAATATACCTTACAATATTTTTACTGCTGTTATCGGTAAATGCTTTCAGTGCAGGGGAAATAAGATACATAGGTATCAAATAATACATAAACCACAAATGCACCGCAACGGGTCTGTTAAAAAAATTCAGCATTTCATTATAAAAATTTCCCGCCGTTACAGCTGTCCTTTCATCAGTATACAGCCTTGCCAAAACAGCTATGCAGGACCATACTATCATAGGGATCATCAATCTTAAAATTCTGTTCTTTAAAGTATATTTGACCCTTAATGTATTTTTGCTGTTTAATATAAGAGCACCCGATATCATAAAAAACATAGGCACTCCGCAGGTGGCAAATGCAGTAAGCATATTTGCAATGCTCCAGCCCGTATTATACATATTGACCCTCAATCGGTTTGACGCACAGTGTAAAAATATAACGCAAAACATTGACACAACTCTTATTACATCCATACCCAAAAATTTTCCGTTATCCTTCACATTTATACCTCTTCAGCTTAAATTCTTCCAGAAAACTCCCTTCGGCATAATTTTTACAGCGCTCTCTGTCCTCATTAAGCTGCTTTATAAGCTCTCCCGCATTTTCAAATTTTCTTTCGCTTCTTATTCTCTTGTAAAAGCCCACCATTGATTTTTTGTCAAAATCAAAAATATGAGTTTCTATTTTTCTTGCTTCACCGTTAAAGGTAGGATTTACCCCTATATTGGACATACCCGCATACATTTTGCCCTCTATCCACACTCTTGAAAAATACACTCCGTCGGGAGGGAGCAGCTTTTTAAGAGTAGGCAGCATATTTATTGTAGGGAAGTTCATTGTTCTTCCTCTTTCGTCGCCGTGGACCACCTCGCCCATTGCAAAGTAAGGCTTGTTTAAAAGCTTTGTAACGGTTTCCATATCCCCGTTTTCTATAAGTCCTCTTATTCTGGTGCTGCTCACTCTTACATCGTGTATTTTAACTCTGGGTATGCCTATGACCGTTATGCCCTTTTTGCTTCCCAGCTCTTTTAAAGTATTTATATCTCCGCACTGGTCTTTGCCAAAGTGATAATTTTCGCCTACAACAAGGACTCTGCAATTTATTTTTTCAATAAGCAGATCCATAAATTCTTCGGGCTTAAGAGAAGCAAACTCTCTGTTAAAGGGATATTGTATAAGTATATCCACGCCTAAATTTTCAATTACGAATTTTTTTTCTTCAACAGAAAACATTGTTTTAAATCCTTCCTGTCTTTTAAAAAACTCCATAGGGTGAGGAGAAAAAGAAAATACAACACTTTTGAGCTTGTCGATTTTAGCATAATCAAGTATTGTCTGCACCAGCTTTTGGTGTCCCAGATGCACTCCGTCAAAATTGCCTATAGTAACTGCCGTAGGCTCTTTAATCATAAATTTTTCACTTTCAATAACAATCATTACAATCACCCTAAATCAACATAGTTACAGGCTTAATAAATTCCCCTGTCACACTGTAAATACCAACGATTCTCTTTTTAGCGTCAACTGCCGCAACTATGTCCCCTTCTTTAATATCCTTTTCAGCAATATACGACAGGCTTATTTTATTGCCGTTAGCCGCAAATTTATCGGCCTTTGGACTGATATGGACTTTTTTATAATTTTCAAGGACCCTTTCTATCCCAAGCAATACTTCGCTTAACCTGCCCTCTTGAACAATATTTTTAAAGTCATCTATTTTTACGCTGTCCTTTATGTAAAAATTACCGCTTCTCGTTCTTGTAAGAGCCGACATACAGGCACCGCAGCCTAATTTTTCACCTATATCTCTGCAAAGGGACCTTATATATGTGCCTTTTGAACATAAAACGGTAAAAGCGTATCTGTTTTTGTCAAGGCGCTTTATGCCGCTTATTTCATATATATTTATAAGTCTTTTTTTTCTTTCGACCTCCACGCCCTCACGGGCAAGCTCATAGAGCTTCTTTCCGTTTATTTTAATTGCGGAATACATTGGAGGTGTCTGGCTGTATTCTCCCTTAAAGCTCATAATTGCATTTTTAACTTCCTCTTCATTTGAGCAAACGTCCCTTTCCTCCCTGACCTCGCCCCATATATCCTCGGTATATGTGGTTATGCCAAGTGTAATTTCGGCTCTGTATTCCTTAATGTCAGCTCCAATGTGATCTGCAAGTTTTGTAGCCTTTCCAACACAAACGGGAAGCACTCCCTCCGCATAGGGATCAAGAGTACCCGTATGCCCTGTTTTTATTTTTCCCAGAGCTTTTCTCACAATGCTTACCACATCGTGAGATGTAAACCCTTTTTCCTTATAAATATTTATTACTCCAATTATTGAATTATTATCTGTCATTTTCATCAAGCCTGCTTCTGACCTCTTCTATAGCTTTATTAAGTATGTCGATTACATTGCCCTCTGCCGAAGCTCCCGCCGCAAGCCTATGACCTCCGCCGCCGAATAAAGCGGCAACCTCATTTACATCAGTCCTTTTTGAACGAAAGCTCAGCTTTACAGTGTTTCCCGCTCTTTCACTTGCAAAAACAGATACTTCTGCTCCCGCCGTATTGAGAAGATATCCCACAACAGCGTCAAGATTTTTTGGCTCTGCGCCGCACTCATACATATCTTCTTTTGTAACATAAGTATAGGCAATGCCATTTTCCAATTTCATTTTACATATTGCCTTTGCAAATATCCTAGCCGAAACAAGGCTGTGCTCCATTAATATTTTAGTATGGATATTGGGAGTATCCACACCCAGAGCCACAAGCCTTCCCGCTATTTGGTGTGTTCTTTCGGAAGTGCAGTCGTGTCTGAAGCCGCCCGTATCCGTAAGAATACCCGTATAAAGAGCCGACGCAATGTCACGATCTATATTTACAAAGTCCTTTATGACCTCATATACCACTTCACAGGCTGAAGAGGCATTGCCGTTTACAATATTTACATTGGCAAAATTCCCATTGCTTATGTGGTGGTCAATATTGTAGGTGTATTTTGCCTTTTCAAACACCTCTTCAGCCTTTCCAAGCCTTGATTTTTCGGCACAGTCAAGAGAAAACATTATTTCAGGCTCAAGCTCCTCATAGCTTCCTCTGTAGACATATTCCCGACCCTTTAAAATATTAAATTCCTCTGCATAATCCTCCAAAAGAATTACAGGCCTTTTGCCAAGCTCCGCCATTGCAAGAGCAAAGGCAAAGGTTGAACCTATACAATCCCCGTCGGGATTTGTATGACCTGCTATATATATTGTCTGTACATTTTCTATATCCTTTACTATGGAATTTTCGTACATACAATTCACCCTAGCTTTCCTTATTAATATCCTTTAATATTTTATCTATTTTAAAGCTGTAATCTAAGGAATCGTCAAGTATAAAGGTAAATTCGGGAGTAATTCTCAAATTTATTCTTTTTGCTATAAGGCTTCTTATAAATCCCGATGCGCCTTTAATTACCGACATAACCTCATTCTTCTTTTCATCATCACCTAACACGCTGATATATACCTTGCAGTATTTCAGGTCGTTGGTGGTTTCCGCCTTAAGAACAGATGTAACGACACCTACTCTGGGATCCTTCAGATCTGCTCTTATTATTTCTGATAGTTCTTTTTTGATCTCGTCATTTATACGGATCATTCTGTTGTTACTTTTCATTAACGTTTAATTTCCTCCATTACAAAGGCTTCAACAACATCGCCTTCTTTTATATCATTAAACTTGTTAAAGAGAAGACCACATTCATAGCCTGCATTGACCTCCTTAACATCATCCTTAAATCTTCTCAATGTTGCAAGCTCGCCGTCATATACAACAATACCATCTCTTATGATCCTTACCTTTGCATTTCTTACAAACTTACCGTCTGTAACATATGAACCGCCTATTGTACCAACACCGCTTGCTTTAAATATCTGTCTGATCTCAGCGTGACCCAGTACTTTTTCCTCATATACAGGATCAAGCATACCCTTCATAGCAGCTGTTATATCTTCAATGGCATTGTAAATTACTCTGTAAAGCCTTATGTCAACCTTTTGGTCCTCAGCCACATTTTTTGCTGATGCCTCCGGTCTTACATTAAAGCCTATTATAATAGCGTTTGAAGCACTTGCAAGCATAACGTCTGATTCCGTTACAGCGCCTACACCGCCGTGAATTGTTCTTATCCTTACTTCATCATTTGAGAGCTTTTCAAGACTTTGCTTAACAGCCTCAACAGAGCCCTGCACATCAGCTTTTATTACAATGTTAAGCTCCTTAACATTACCGCTTTGTATCTGATTGAACAGATCGTCAAGGCTTACCTTTTGAGGAGTTTCCTTTATAAGCTCTTCTCTGCCCTTTGCAATTACAGACTCGGCAACCTGTCTTGCCTGCTTTTCGCTTTCAGCCACATAGAACATATCTCCTGCCATAGGCACTTCATTAAGTCCCAGTATCTCAACAGGCATTGAAGGTCCTGCTTTTTTAACCTTTTGACCCTTGTCATTCATCATTGCCCTTATTTTGCCGTATGACGCACCTGCCACAATAGGATCTCCCACATTAAGAGTACCGCTTTGTACAAGAACCGTTGCAACAGTACCTCTTCCCTTGTCAAGCTGTGCTTCAATAATATTTCCTCTGGCTCTCTTATCGGGATTAGCCTTTAATTCCTTCATTTCAGCCACAAGTATTATCATTTCAAGAAGATTGTCAATACCCTCCTTGCTTACGGCAGATACGGGCACACATATGGTATCTCCGCCCCAGTCCTCTGAAACCAAGCCATATTCAACAAGCTCCTGCTTAACTCTGTCGGGATTTGCTCCGGGCTTATCTATTTTATTTATGGCAACTATTATTTCAACTCCCGCCGCCTTTGCGTGGTTTATTGCCTCTATTGTCTGGGGCATAACACCGTCGTCTGCTGCAACAACAAGTATTGCAATGTCTGTTACCTGAGCGCCTCTCATTCTCATTGCGGTAAATGCCTCGTGTCCCGGAGTATCAAGAAATGTAATGGGCTTTCCGTCTATTGAAACAGTATAAGCACCTATATGCTGTGTTATTCCTCCCGCTTCCTTTGCAGTAACGTGAGAATGTCTTATTGAATCAAGGAGAGATGTTTTGCCGTGGTCAACGTGACCCATAACTACAACAACGGGAGGTCTTTCCTTAAGATCCTCTTCTCTGTCCACCTCTTCCTTAAAAGCCTCTTCAAGCAGATCGATCTCTTCGGCTTTTTCAACTATGATATCAAAGCTCTCGCAGAGCTTTTCAGCTGTTTCAAAATCTATTTCCTGATTTGCCGTAGCCATAATTCCGCTTTTCATAAGCTGCATTATTATTGCTGAAGCAGGCTTATTTATTTTCTCGGCAAGCTCCTTCACGGTTATGCTCTCAGCTATCTGTATTTCAAGTATTTCTTCTTCGGTGCTTTCTTCCTTTACGGGTGCGCTCTCAGCAGGCTTTTGATTTGAATGTTTGTTTTTGTTTTTCTTGTTTTTGCTCTTTACCTGTCCGCCGTTATTTTCCTTATCTTCCTGCTTGTTGTTTTGAAAACGGTTATTTTTGTTTTCTCTGTTCTTTTTGTTTTCGGGCTTATTTTCATTATTTTTGCCCTGATTTTCATTTTTATTCCGCTGCTTGCTTCTGTTGTGTTCAGAGGGCTTATTTTCCCCCTTTGCTTCGGGCTTATCACTTGCAGCATTTTGGCTTTTCTTTTCCTCATCTGCACTGCTTTCATTTTTATTTTTATATGCCGCCTTGACCCTTTCAACAGCCTCGTCGTCTATCCCGCTTGAATGACTCTTTGCCTCAATACCCATTTCTCTGAGCTTTTCAAGAAGCTCCTTATTACTTATTTCCAATGTCTTTGCTAATTCGTATACTCTGGTCTTTGACAAAAGAAACACCTCCTATAACATCTTATACTATTTCACATTATCATATATTACTAAGCTCCAATCTGTCCTCGGCTATTATTTCATTTAATTTTTCTGCAAAATTTTTGTCCGTTACCGCATATACCGACCTGTTATATTTACCTATACAACTGCTTAGTTCTTCCTTTGTGCAACAAATAAAATACGGAACATTATAGTATTTACATTTATTCACAAATTTATTTTTGGTATTTTCGGAAGCGTCTCCTGCAATTATCACAAGCAGACCGTTTCCGTTTTTAATATTTATTTCAACAGTATCCTCACCTGTCACCATCTTCCCCGCTCTTTGGCAAAGGGACAAAAGGGACTGCATTTTTCTATTCATTTGCTTCCTCCAGCTGTTTTTTAAGCTCTTCATAGAGGTCTTTTGGAACCGCTGATTTGAATGAACGCTCAAGCCCCTTGTTTTTACAAGCCTTTTCAAGACATTCAATATTTTTACAGACATATGCTCCTCTGCCGGGCTTTTTTCCTGTAGCGTCCAATGAATACTCGCCTGCGTCATTTCTTACTACACGTATAAGCTCTTTTTTGTTCTTCATTTCCTGACAGCCTGTGCATTTTCTCATTGGGACCTTCTTCTTTATCATAGAATTACCTCCCTCTGATTATTCCTCTGTATTTTCATTATATTCATTTTCTTCTGATACAGCTTCCTTTTCAGTATCTTCATTTAAATAAATATCGTCCTTAACATTTTCACTTTGAGAAGCCTCTTCCTCGCTGCTTTCCTCGGTTTTCTCTTCCTGTGTATTTTCAGTGCCTTCATCACCGAAATCAATAAAGCTTGTAGCTCTTGCCTGGCTCTCGCTTTTAATATCTATTTTCCAGCCTGTCAGCTTAGCCGCAAGTCTAACGTTCTGACCCTCCTTGCCTATTGCAAGTGAAAGCTGCATATCAGGCACAACGACCTTTGCGCTTCTTTCTTCATCATCCTCATTTATTTCAACAGCCATAACCTTTGCAGGTCTTAAAGCCGCATTAATAAACTCCGCAGGGTCCTCGCTCCAAGGTATAACGTCTATTTTTTCGCCGTTAAGCTCGCTTACGATAGCATCAACCCTTATGCCGTTCTGACCTACACAGGCGCCTACTGCGTCAACGCCTTCAACATTTGAATATACTGCCATTTTAGCTCTTGAGCCTGCCTCTCTTGCAATGCCCTTTATCTGTACGGTACCGTCAAATACTTCGGGAGATTCAAGCTCAAAAAGCCTTTTTATAAGCTCGTAATGAGTTCTTGACACCTTTATCTGAGGATCCTTGCTTGTTTTGACAACCTTAAGTATATATACCTTTATTCTGTCGTTTACGTGGTATACCTCTCCGGGTATCTGCTCCGTCTGCTGAAGAACAGCATCCATTTTACCCAGCTTTACAATTACATTTCCTCTGCTGTCTGTTCTTTCAACAATACCTGTGTCACATTCTCTTTCCTTTGCGGCAAACTCGTTATATGTCTTTTCTCTTTCAGCCTCTCTTAATTTCTGCACAACGATCTGCTTTGCACTTTGTGAAGCGCTTCTTCCAAAGTCCTTAGGCGTAATATCATTGTCAACAAAATCTCCCAGTTCATAAGTAGGGTTTAAAGCTCTTGCCTCTTCAAGTGAAATGTCCGTAAAATCATCTACGACCTCTTCAACGACCTCTCTCTGGGCAAATGCTCTCATTTCTCCTGTTTCTCTGTCAATTTCAACTCTCATATTGGAATAATTTCCGTAAAGCTTTTTGCAGGCAGTAACAAGTGAATTTTCAATAGCCTCAAAAATAACCTCCTTGTCAATTCCCTTTTCCTTACCTACAAGCTCAAGAGCCAAAATCAATTCCTTGCCATCCATTTTAAATCTGTCCTCCTGTTATGTTAAAAAATCACAGCTAATCTTGTAGCCGCAACATCTTTTTTATTAAACTCAAGTTTTTCTCCCGCTTCACTTACAATGACGATCTTATCATCAATAAGTCCTTCAAGATTTCCCCTGAACTCTTTTACTCCGTCAACAGCCTTAAACAGTTTAACGTCAACAAGTCTGCCGGCATACTTTACATATTCCCTTTCTCTTTTAATAGAATAATAGTATTGTGCCAAAAGAGGAGCGCCCATCACAATTCCATAACGTGCTAAAGTGTCAGTAAATTCTCCATGACCTCCTATTCCCATAGCAATCTCACTAGAAAAATC
>JAUNPM010000312.1 GCA_030536675.1 Clostridia bacterium
TAAAATTACCAAATGCTGATAAAGCTATAATAGACGATAGAAAGTTTAGCAAATATTTATTTAATGTTGAAAATAGTGACGGCTTTGCAAAAGGAAAAGCCTTTACAAGTCGTTTAGGTTATGATATTACTAATTATAAAGACCTGCAAAAGGAGATTTTTTATAGTGCGTCAAGGTATCCTGCTGTATTTAAGGATAATAATGGGTATGGCAATAGATATGAACAAAAAATTATTTTATACGGCAATAATGGGAAGCCTGCGAATGTTGTTATTGGTTGGTTGTGTAACGGTGATAGCACAAAGATGACAAGTGCGTATATAAAAGAGGTGTAGTGTAAATGAAGATAAATCAATATGACATTGTGTTGTTAAAAGATGGGCGGAGGGCTGCTATAGTAGAAGTTTTTGATAATAAAGTCTTTATAGCTGATGTTGGTAGTTCGCCAAAAGATTGGGACACAATAAGCATAACAATAGATGATATAAAAGAGGTTGTGAAATAAGAGCACTTAACAGATTGATGTTAGGTGCTTTTATTATGCAATATATTCAACAACATACAATGAATGGAAAAAGAATTTTATTGTTGAAAATTCTGCTGAAAGTGATATAATGAAAGAAATACATACAGAAAGCGGAAATAATGAAGTGTATACAATAGGCAAAATAGACAGGAATATTTATAAATGTATAACTGATGATATAGTTACTGATGAGGTGATTATTACTGATAGACAAATTCAACATATAAAGGACAGACACCCCAATGATTATGAAAGGTTTTCTAAATATTTTTTTGAAATAGTTGCCGCTCCTGATTATATTATAAAAGCCAATAGACCTAAAACAGCCCTAATTTTAAAAGAAATTAAGGATGATGGAGAAATATTTAAAGCTGTATTAAGACTGGCAACGTCTACAGATGAAATAGGATATAAAAACTCAATAATAACGTTTATGAAAATTGATTTAAAGGAATGGAGAAGATTATTAAAAAACAAGGAAATACTTTACAAAAAAGAATAAATGAGTTATAATGTAGATACAATAATAAAGGGATACTTGAGGTGGAAAATTTCGTACGATCCACACGCCGACGGTAATGACAGGGGAAACCCGAGAGATGCAGGAGAAACGTACGCCTGCCAAGTATTCCTTTAGTTATCGTATACCGCTTAGTCTTTTGATTAGGCGGTATTTTTATTGACTGAAACTTCATAAGTGTGTTTTAATTAAAACAACAAAATAATATAAATATACTTTAGCACTCTGTAAAGGGTGCTTTTATTATGCAAAAAATAAACGGTAATGCTTGTCGGTTTGTTGCGGGTGCGGCAAGAGGGCTTCGGGAGGGTAATTTGTAATAATGACGTGAACGAACTTCGGTGATCTTCGGGCCCGAGGTCTTTTTTATAACATTGATTATAACAGCCGCCAATATATGAGTGAATGGGGCCCGCAGGAGGTGAGCGGGTCAGTAGCTCGGCGGAAATATTTAACAGGAGTGATGCCTATGAACTAGCTATCTTTTAAAAATTAATATACAGTACTTAAGAGCGTGTAATTATGCGCTTTTTTTTATGGAAGGAGAGAATAACTTTGAAAAAAGATGAATTGATCGCAAAGGGCTTGTCAGAGGAACAGGCAAAGGCTGTTTTTAATGTTGGAGAAAAGGTAAAAGATTTTAGAGGAAAATTAAGCGTTTGGGTTGGTGAGAACTTTGAACGTGGAACAGAGGT
>JAUNPM010000021.1:0-8815 GCA_030536675.1 Clostridia bacterium
GACTGCCGGCAATAAAAACATTGATATTGAAGGTTATAGTATAGCTTTTGACGGTGAAACAAAGATAGACGAAAAAACAGGTAAGGTAATGCTTAGTAACGACGGCGGAAAAACATGGGATGTTGTTGATGAAATTGTTGTTGAATAATAAATATAATGGTATAATAATTTATAATTAACTTTTAATATGGGCGGCTGTTTTTGTTACCGACTGTAAATATGTAATAAAAGCAGCTGCGCCGTATATGGAGGAAAGTATGAAGCTGCTATTAATAGAAGATGAAAGGGATCTATCCAATGCTGTAAAAAAGGGCTTAAAAAAGAAGGGTTATGCTGTTGATGCGGCATATGACGGTGAAGAAGGTTTGTATTTATATGAAGTAAATGAATATGATCTTATTATTTTAGATTTAAACCTGCCTGTTACAGACGGCTTGGAGGTCCTGAAAAGAATAAGGGAAAAGGATTTTAAAACAAAAATAATCATACTTTCCGCCAGAACAAGTGTTGAGGAAAGAATTGAGGGAATCAATTTAGGTGCCAATGATTATATGGTGAAGCCTTTTGATTTTATGGAGCTTGAGGCAAGAATAAACGGTCTTTTGAGAATAGATTTTGTTCAAAAACCATCAGTTCAAAAATGCGGTAATATTGAGATCAATACTTTGTCCAAAAAGGTTTTTGTTTCGGGTAAAGAAATAGCTCTTGCCAAAAAGGAATATTCAATATTAGAGTATCTTTTCGGAAATATGGGAAATGTTGTAAGCAGTGAAACTTTAATTGAACATATTTGGGATAGTGACGCAGATCTGTTTTCAAATTCTCTTAAGTATCATATCCATACTTTAAAGAAAAAAATCGGCGGTGACTATATTAAAAATATAAGAGGTCAGGGCTATGTACTGACAGAGGAGAAATAAAATGAAAAAATTATCCATTAAAATGAGGATAGCTGTTTTTACGGGAATTATGGTCATATTTACTGCCGTTGTACTTACGTTGGTGTCAATGTACAGTGCAAAGAAGCAAATCACGATTGCGCTTTCCGAATATGCCTATAATGATGATTTTGATGCAGGGAACAATGAAAACATAACGGATTTACCTAATGACGGTTATTTTGAAATAAATATTGATCCCCAATTGGTTGAAAATGCCAGCAGATCTTTTAATTTGGTAAGTGTTTTGAGTATGGCTGTCATAATTTTATTAGGTATGATATGTGCATATATTTTTGCGGATAAAGCACTGATGCCTGTTAAAAAATTAAGTAAATCAATAACAAATATTACAGAGAAAAATCTTGATACAAGAATAGAAAAGGGTAAAGCAAATGATGAAATAAGTGCTCTTACAGAGGCTTTCAATTCTATGCTTGACAGACTTGACGAGGCTTTTATACGTCAAAAAAGATTTTCGTCAAATGCTGCCCATGAATTGAAAACCCCTGTTGCAATTATTAAAACAAGTATACAAACACTTGAAAATGAAGAAAAAGGGGAAAATGATGAGCTTGAAGAGGTAATAGAAATCATAAGGAGAAATACCGAAAGACTTGGAGATATTATAAATGATTTGATGACACTTACAAACGAAAATGAACTGCCTAAGGAAAATGTTTCGATAAATGCTCTTATTATTGCTGCTGTAAGAGATCTTATGCCCGCATACAAGAATAAAAACATTCAAATTATATATGATTTGGGAGATAAAGAGCTTTTCGCTGAATGTTCGGAAACACTTGCGTATAGGTTGTTTTACAATTTAATAGAAAATGCAATGAAGTATAATGTTGAGGACGGAAGCATAAGGTTGTCTTTAATTGCAAAAAATAATAAGTACAGAATAGAAATTACAGACAGTGGAATAGGTATATCGGATAAATCCATTGACAGTATTTGGGAGGCTTTTTACTGTGTTGACGATTCACGTTCAAGAAAGTACGGAGGTTCGGGACTGGGGCTTTCCGTTGTTAAAGAGATAGGTGATAAATTCGGGTGGGATATAAGTGTTGAAAGCAAAGAGGGTGCTGGAAGCACTTTTGCAGTGGAGATAAGTGAGGGAGAGTTGTTTTAAGTTATGCCGGTGCATATGTTTTGCTTGATAAAATAGACCGATTGAATAAATTTAATATTGCAAAAAAGAGTAAGAATGTGAATGCCTTCTTACTCTTTTTTTAGAGAACATCAGTTGTGATTATGTGATTTATGATCGTGACCGCAGGAGCAGTTATGGTCGTGATCGTGGTGGTCGTGACCGCAGGAGCAATTATGGGAATGATGATGTTGTTTATTTATTTCCTCCGCAGCCTTATCTGTAATTTGGAATATACTGCCATATGTTACAAGGCTTAAATTTCTGTCGTTTATGCCGTCAAGAGCATATGAACAGTAATCACAAAGTTCTTCTTTGGACATAGGGCAGGGAATATGCTTTAAAAAGTTTTGCTTTAAATGTTTTCTTTCGCTGTTGGTAAGAGATTCTGTTTTTTCATTTATATATGTTAAAAGGCTTTCGGTCATTTGAGAAACATCAGAAGCAGAGCCTCTTGAAAGCATAAGCTGTTCATCAAGCTCTCTGTAAAACATTTGACTGATTGTATTATTAACGTTTACAGCTGTTTTTGTGTCCATTGAAAGTGAATCATATTCCTCATCTGTCATAGATTTTATTTTTTCCGTAAGCTCATTTTCTATAGGCTTTGAAAGATCGAAGCGTTCACTTATTTCGTTTTCCGTCCTTTCAAAAATATCTTCAAGGAGAGAGGTGTCTTTTGTTGTAATAACGTCTTTAAGCGAATAATAGAGATCCTTTAATATCATATCATTGTTAAACAGAAATTCCGAATCAACGGCAAACATTGATAATATCTGAAGATAAATTACGTCGTTGAAATATACACTTAAAAGGGAATATATATTGTGTATTGCCTCTGTGTTGCCGTCAATATCTTCAAGAGCTTCAGTTATGCCGTCCTTGTCAAGCTCTCCGATAGCTTCTGCGGTTGCTTCAAGTTTTTGATGCATAAGGGGAAAGTCTGCATTAAAATCATTGCCGCAGTCTGAAAAAAACATATCCTTTAATCTGTCGATACAGGCGTTTGCAAATTCATTGGGTAAGTCCTTTGTAAGTATACTTACGGCTTTTGTGATATAGTCTGAAAATCGTTCCCTTGTCATTCTGAAGGGGAGAACGGAAATAAGCTCCGCCATTGCAAATCTGCCCTCCAAGTCGTCTGAAAGTGTGGACACATAGCCTTTTATTGTATCGGATACACCCTTATTGTTAAGAGGGATAGATGTGTTGAAATTTTGTATATCATTCAGCTTAAATGCAAGTAAGAGCTTTTCTCCCAGCTGTTCATTATATGATATATATTTGTTTAAATTAAGACCGCATTTAATAATTGACTTTGTAATTGTGTTTAAATTGTCTTCATATTTTTTTCTGTCTGTTTCTTCAAGTATATTTTCCAAGTCGGCATATGCCTTTTCAATGTCTGCCTTTATTTCAAGTATAGATGATGGGACTATATATTCAACCTTTGAAGCGGGGTCTTCCGCTAAATCATATATTAAATTAAGAAGTGTGTCTTTTATTTTATATTCAACAAGTTTAACAAGTTTTTTCTCTGTTTCGGGTGTATTCATTTAATTATCTCCTAACATTTATAAAGTCTTTTATAAATATAACACATATTTTAATTTATTTCCATATTTTTATTAAATTTATATAAAAATATAAATATAATCAAGTAAGTATATTGCAAAAAAATTGGATTAAAGGTATAATAAAATACATAATTATTGATTATATGGAGAAATGTTTATGAAGAAAATAGCTTTTGTTACCCTTGGGTGTAAGGTAAATTTATATGACAGTGAAGCTATGGCGGAGCTGTTTTCCGAAAAGGGTTATGAAATAGTGGATTTTGAGGACAGGGCTGACGTATATGTTATTAATACGTGTACGGTCACAAATTTAGGTGATAAAAAATCCAGACAAATGATAAGAAGAGCAAGGAGAAAAAATGAAAATGCCGTAATAGTTGCAACAGGCTGCTATGCTCAGGTATCCCCAGAGGATGTGGCTGAAATAGAAGGCATAAATATTGTAATAGGTACTAAGGACAGGGCTAAGGTCGTTGAAATAGTTGAGCAATATAATGCTGAAAAAGGGGTTCTCAATGCCGTAAGCGACATTAAGGGTGAAAAAACATTTGAAAGGCTTAAGGTGTCCAATCTTAAGGACAGAACAAGAGCTTTTATAAAAATACAGGAGGGCTGCAACAGATACTGCACCTACTGCATTATACCATATGCAAGAGGTCCCGTGAGAAGCAGACTTCCCGAAGACATTATTGATGAGGTAAAGGTTCTTGCCGAAAACGGATTTAAAGAGGTTGTGCTTACGGGAATACACGTGGCAAGCTATGGAGCGGATCTGGGAAGCATTACTTTGGCTGATATAATTGAAAAGGTACATCAGGTGGAAGGAATTGAAAGAATAAGATTCAGTTCAATGGAACCAAAAGCCGTTGACAGTGCTTTTGTGGAAAGAATGGCTAAGCTGCCTAAGGTTTGTGAGCATTATCACCTTTCACTTCAAAGCGGAAGCAACAATACTTTGAAAAAAATGAACAGAAGATATACTGCCGAGGAATATGAACAAGCCTGTGAAAGACTGAGAAATGCTTTTAAGGACGTGGCAATAACCACTGACATAATAGTGGGATTTCCTACGGAAACAGAGGAGGACTTTAAAGAAAGCTATGACTTTGCAGATAAGGTCAAATTAAGTAAGATACACGTGTTCCCCTATTCACCTAAAACCGGAACTCCTGCCGCAAAAATGAAGCCTCAGATCGCTCCCCATGTTAAAAACGAGCGCAGTCATAAAATGCTTGAATTAAGCGACAGACTTAACAGAGAATTTATGTCAAGGTATATTGGTCATAATATGGAGGTGCTTTTTGAAAGAAAAGAAGGAGAATATTATGAAGGGCACACAAGAAATTATATAAAGGTATTGTGTAAATCAAATGAAGAAATTTCAAACAGACTTATTAATGTAAGGCTCACGGGAATTGCGGGAGAAGAAACAATGTACGGTGAGTTGGTTTAAGGAGAGAGTAAAATGAATTTAGAAATGTTGTATTACAAAGACGCTTATATGAAAGAATTTACTTCAAAGGTCGTAAGCTGTACAGAGGATAAAAAGGGTTATGCCGTTGTTCTTGAAAACACTGCCTTCTATCCCGAAGGCGGCGGGCAGCCAAGCGATATGGGTATGCTTGATGACATAAAGGTCACATATGTGGCTGAAAAGGGGGATAAGGTCATTCATTATACGGACAAGCCTATTGAAGAGGGAAAAGAGGTAAAGGGGGTCATAGACTGGGAAAGAAGATTTGACCTTATGCAGCAACATTCTGCCGAACATATTGTAAGTGGAATGTTCCACGAAAAGTACGGGTATAACAATGTAGGCTTTCATATGGGGTCCGATATGATAACTCTTGACCTTGACGGAGAGCTGACCTGGGAGCAGGTACAGGAAATTGAGCTTAAGGCAAATAAATATGTATGGGAAAACAGAGAGTGCAGAATTTTTACGGCAGAGGGCGAAGAGCTTAAAAATATGGAATACAGAAGTAAAAAGGAGCTTGAGGGAAAGGTAAGGCTTGTTGAGTTCCCCGGAGCGGATCTTTGCGCCTGCTGCGGTACTCACGTGAGATACAGCGGTGAGCTTGGCATAATCAAAATGTTTTCCTGTCAGGCTTACAAGGGTGGAGTAAGGATAGAAATGCTTTGCGGCAAAAGAGCCTTTGACCATATTACAGCCGTAATGGAACAGAATAAGGAAATATCAAATTTGCTTTCTGCAAAAATAAAGGAAACATCAAAAGCTGTTGAAAGGCTTTTAAATGAAAATTATACTTTAAAGTCAACTGTTATGGAAATGCAGAATGAAAAATTTGAAAAAATTGTAAAAGAGTATTCGGGAAAAGAAAATGTTCTTTTGTGCGAAAAGGGGCTTGATCCAAACGGAGTGAGAAACCTTGCAAATATGCTTATGGAAAACGGCTGCATCGGTAAAATAGCAGTATTTTCGGGAAATGACGAAGAGGGCTATAAATATGCCGTTTGTGAAAAGGACGGAGATATAAGACAGTTTATAAAAAGTATGAACACTACCTTAAACGGAAGGGGAGGAGGAAAGCCGTTTTTTGCACAAGGCTCTGTAAACGGAAAATGGACTGAAATTGAAAAATTTTTTAACGGGCAGGTGTAAATATGAATAAAAAGAATGTAAAATGGGCTGAAAGGCTGCTTATGATAGTTATGATAATATTTGGTATACTTATAATTGTTACATATATTAGTCTTAATACATTTTATAACAGAGTTAATGAACAGGTCAATTCCGTTAATGAACCAATCGTTCAAGAAACTACAACAGTGGTTACGGAGTGAGGAGCTGTCGGAGGAGAGCAGTATGAAGAAAATATTAGTAGTTGTGGATATGCAGAATGACTTTATAAGCGGATCACTTGGAAGTGATGAGGCTGAGGACATAGTTGATAAGGTTGCCGAAAAAATAAAGTCTTATGATAAGGAAAATATATATTTAACAAGAGATACACATACAGAGGATTATTTGGGAACAAACGAGGGAAAGCATTTGCCTGTGATACATTGCGTTAAAGAAAGCAAGGGCTGGCAGATAAACAAAAAAATAGAGGAAGCATCGGAAGGAGCTGTTATTGTAGATAAACCGACTTTCGGCTCTATAGAGCTTGCCAATATGATAAAAGAAAAGTGCAATAAGGACGCTGTGGAAATAGAAATAGTAGGCGTGTGCACTGATATTTGCGTTATAAGCAATGCGCTTATATTAAAGGCTTTTATGCCTGAGGTGAAAATTTGCGTAGACAGCAGCTGCTGTGCCGGAGTAACTCCCGAAAGTCATAATATGGCTATTGAAACAATGAAAATGTGTCAAATAGATGTTATATAATAATGTGTGATAATAAATTAAGGGTAATGCTTAAATCGACATTTAAGCATTACCCTTTTTTATATAAATTAAAAGTATTGCCGGAGAAGAAAATGGGTATATTAATTTAGCTAATATACTTTTGTTATTTTATATCTAATGGAATTGATGATTGAAAATTAAATTCCTCTCCGGAAGTAAACACCGTTGGTTACAGATAATTAAATCTATTGGAAAATATACGGAGTAAACAACAAAAGAGTATGATTTACTGCATACATAAAATAAACCAACAGCATATTACAAAAGTAATTATAACATATACGATTAAAAATTACAATAGATTTGACTAAAAAATATTCATTAAAATTATATTATTTAATAATATGGTAACTTGCAGCAATAAATTTACGGACGTAACAGAAAGGTTCAGTGTATATAATGGATAGAATCAAAGTTTTGAGAAAGGAAAAGGGTATAAGTCAGGAAAGACTTGCAATGGAGTTGAATATATCGCAGACTATGATAAGTAAATATGAATTAGGTCAGTCAGAGCCTGATATTCAAATGATAATCAAAATTGCTGAATACTTTAATGTGTCTGTGGATTATTTGTTGGAGATAAGTGAAGATAAATTAAACATAAACAGTGAAAATCTTACGGATAATGAAAAGAGCCTGTTATTGGATTACAAAAGGCTTAATGAAATACAGAAGGTCAAAGCGGAGGCTTATATAAAAGGGCTTTTGAACGGATAATTTATTGTAAATTTTACGTTTTTTTGACTTTTAACGGTGTGTAATTAAATAATGTTGATTTACGCTGAAGATTGTGTTAAAATGTAAATATCATTTTTAAAATTTAACAGACAGTTCGAAACCCTCCTGTCATTAAACAAAACTAGGTCTTTATTTATAAGGACGTAGTGCGTCCTTTTTTTGCGTGAGAGGGTCATATAATTATTAGCAGAGGTGTAAAGGAATGTATAGTTTGAAAACAGAGCACAGCTTTGATTCCGCTCATTTTTTAAAGGGCTATGAGGGAAAGTGCAGCAATATTCACGGACACAGGTGGCGTGTTATAATTGAAGTGTGGAGAGAAGATGTGGATAAGGAAGGGCAGACAAGAGGAATGATCGTGGACTTTGGTACTTTAAAAAAACAGGTGAGAGCGGAAGCCGATTATTTTGATCATTCACTTATTATTGAAAAAGACAGCTTAAGTCAAAAGACTTTGGAGGCTTTAAAAGAAGAAAGCTTTAAAATAATTGAAGTGGGTTTCAGACCTACGGCAGAGAATTTTGCAAAATATTTTTATGACAGGTTTGAGGAAGCGGGATATAATGTAAAGGAAGCTGTTGTGTATGAAACACCTAACAATTGTGCTTCCTACAGTGAGGTATAAAAGTATGTATGTGGTTGAAAAATTTGTAAGCATAAACGGTGAGAGCAGAAGAGCAGGTCAGCTTGCCGTGTTTATAAGATTTAGGGGCTGCAATCTTAATTGCAGTTACTGTGACACAAGGTGGGCAAACACGGAAAGCTGTCCCGCAGAGGAAATGAGCCCTTATGAAATATATGAATATATAAAGTCAACGGGAATTACAAACGTAACCTTAACGGGAGGAGAACCCTTAATACAAAAGGATATAAATAAGCTTTTAAATATACTGGGGGAGGATAAGGAGCTTTATGTTGAAATTGAAACAAACGGAAGCGTTGACGTGAGCTTTGTTAAAGAAATAAAAAATGCTCCAAGCCTTACTCTTGATTTTAAGTCGCCTTCAAGCGGAATGTGCGATAAAATGGTATTGGA
>JAUNPM010000021.1:8825-12301 GCA_030536675.1 Clostridia bacterium
ATAGACAAAAGAGATACGGTCAAATTTGTATGCGGTTCCAAGGAGGACTTGGAAAAAGCGCATTATATAATGAAGAAATTCCAACTTATAAATAAATGTGCCGTGTACATAAGTCCCGTATTTGGAAAAATCAAGCCTGAAAGTATAGTTGAATTTATGAAAGAAAAAAAGTTAAATGGTGTAAATATGCAGTTACAGATGCACAAATTTATATGGGCGCCTGATGAGAAAGGGGTATAGGAAATGGCTATTGATACAAAGGCTATAGAGGAACATATAAAAGGAATTTTAATAGCTTTGGGAGATGACCCTGAAAGGGAAGGACTTAAGGAAACTCCCGAAAGAGTTGCTAAAATGTATGAAGAAGTTTTTGAAGGAATGAATTACAGCAACAGAGAAATTGCGGAAATGTTTGACAAATCATTCAGTGAGGATTTCAGATCAAGTTCTAATGATGTGGTTGTTGTAAAGGATATTGAGGTGTTTAGCTACTGTGAGCATCATATGGCTTTAATGTATGATATGAAGGTTTCCGTTGCATATATTCCAAAGGGAAAGGTTGCGGGACTTAGTAAAATAGCAAGAATATGTGATATGGCTGCAAGAAGGCTGCAGCTCCAGGAAAGACTTGGAAATGATATTGCCGAAATAATATCAATGGTCACAAATTCAGAGGACGTTGCCGTAATGATAGAGGGCTGCCACAGCTGTATGACGGCAAGAGGAATAAAGAAAAATGCCTCAAAAACATATACGGAAACCTTAAGGGGCAGGTTTGAAAATGATCCTGCATTGCAGATGAGAATAAGGAGGTAATAAAGTGAAGGTTCTTGTTTTATCAAGCGGAGGAATTGACTCTACAACCTGTCTTGGACTGGCTGTAAAGGAATACGGAAGTGAAAATGTTGTGGCATTGTCAATATACTATGGGCAAAAGCACGACAGAGAAATAAAGGCGGCTGATGATGTTGCAGAATATTATAAGGTGGAGCATATTAAGCTGGACTTAAGTAAAATGTTTGAATACAGTGACTGTTCACTGCTCTCACATTCTAACGGTGAAATACCAAAGGAAAGCTACGGGGAACAAATAAAAAAGACTAACGGTGCTCCCGTGTCAACATATGTACCTTTCAGAAACGGTCTTTTTATAGCAAGTGCGGCAAGTATAGCACTTTCAAAGGGCTGCAGCAAAATAATGTACGGTGCTCACGCCGATGACAGTGCGGGAAATGCTTATCCCGATTGCAGCAAGGCTTTTAACGATGCTATGAATAAGGCTGTGTATGAGGGAAGCGGAAAACAGCTTATTGTTGAGGCTCCCTTTGTTGAATTAAATAAAGCACAGGTGGTTAAAAAGGGTCTTGAAATTGGTGTGCCTTATCATTTGACTTGGAGCTGCTACGAAGGGGGAAATAAGCCCTGCGGAAAGTGCGGAACCTGTATTGACAGAGAGAGAGCCTTTGAAATAAACGGGGTCAAGGATCCCTTGTGTGCTCAATAATAAAGGGAGTTGATTGCAGGCTCAAAAAAATGGAAAGTGTGGTGGATATATGAATTTTTTAAGCGGTTTTGGAATAGCCGGAGCTGTTATTGCGGTGTTTGTGTTTTTATCCGTAATAAAGTTTATTATAAAAAAGAATATACAAATGGCTATAACTCTTATTGTAATATTTGGAATTATAATGGCTTTGGTATATTTTGGAATAATATCCGTTATGCAAATGTAAAGTGTGGAGGTTAGAAGATGAGCGGAAGGAATAAAGAAGAAATGACCGGGGTAACTTTGCTTGGTAACAAAAATGTTACATATAAAAGCGATTATGCTCCCGAAGTACTTGAAACATTTTTAAATAAGCATCCCGACAATGATTATTTTGTTAAATTCAATTGCCCCGAATTTACAAGCCTTTGTCCCATTACCGGTCAGCCTGATTTTGCAACAATATATATAAGCTATGTGCCCGGGGAAAAAATGGTTGAAAGCAAGAGTCTTAAGCTGTATTTGTTCAGCTTTAGAAATCACGGGGATTTCCACGAGGACTGTATTAATATTATAATGAAGGATCTTATCAAGCTTATGGATCCTAAATATATAGAGGTGTGGGGAAAATTTACTCCAAGGGGAGGCATATCCATAGATCCATACTGTAATTACGGCAAGAAAGGTACAAAGTGGGAAGAGGTTGCGTGGAACAGACTTTCAAACCACGATCTTTATCCCGAAAAGGTTGACAACAGATGAGAAAATTTATATTTATTGACATAGACGGCACTCTTACAGATAAATACGGAAGTGTACCGGAAAGTGCGGCAAAAGCAATAAGCCATGCAAGAAGTAAGGGACATAAGGTCTTTATTGCAACGGGCAGGTCAAGGTGTGAAATATTCGATTATGTTTTAAATGTGGGCTTTGACGGCATTGTAGGGGCTGCAGGAGGATATGTTGAAGTTGAGGGAAAGGTCATAGAAAGCTGTACTATGACAAAGGAAGAGTCGGACAGGATAATCAATATTCTTCAAAAGAACAATATTAAGTTTTCCGCCGAGGCTGATGATACTGTTTACAACAATGCAGAAACACAGATGTTTTTAAAAGATGTTTTTACAAGTATGGGAAGAGATGTTGAAACCGATTTGTTTTATAATATGATGACAAGAGTTGAAAACTTTGAAAATATTGACGGAATTAACAAAATACTTTACTATGACACCAAAATAAGTGTTGATGAAATGAAAAAAGTAATAGGAAGTAAATACACGGTCATTCCCTATACTGTAAGCGCTTTTGGAAGAAACAGCGGAGAAATAAACATAAAGGGCATAACAAAGGCAAGAGGCATTGAAAAGGTAATTGAATATTACGGCGGAAATTTAAAGGATACGGCTGCAATAGGCGATGGTGAAAATGATGTTGAAATGCTTAATTTTGTAAATACGGGAGTTGCAATGGGAAATTCCTGCCAAAATGTTTTAAAGTGCGCCGATTTTGTAACGGATAATGTGGATAGGGACGGTTTGAGCAAGGCCTTGTGTTATATTACAAAGGAATAAAAAATAAACGGTGAGTGAAGGAGCAGTAATAATATTTTTGACACAGGAAAAAATAGACAATAATAAAAGCCTTGTAAAAATGAGATTTTTGTGTTTAAAAGCAATTTTTAAACAGTGTTTTGAAAAAATCAATGGTATATTTTCATAAAAAATGTAAAAAAATTATGAACGGAAAAAAGTGGCTTAAATAAGCCGCCTTTTTTTGTCAAGAGAAAAATATCGTAAAAAATATATGAAAATATGCTTTTGTAAAATGGGTTTATTTGTGCAAAAATTGCGGTCAATGGTTATTGACATACTAGATTTAGGGTAGTATAATACATATTAACACTAAATATAGGGAGATGTTATTTGTGGAAGAAAATATGAAGGACATTTATATAATAAAGAAGGACGGCACACTTGAGGGCTTTGATTCTACC
>JAUNPM010000022.1:0-11381 GCA_030536675.1 Clostridia bacterium
ACGTTTATGATACTCAGTCAAACTTTTTCCTTCTCAGGCTTAAAAGAGATGATATAACCTCATCGGATATTTTTAATTATCTTATACAAAATAAAATTTTAATAAGAGATTGTGCGGATTTCCCTTATCTTGACAACCGCTTTATAAGATTTTGTATTCTTGATGAAAAAAGCAATGATATGCTTTTGCATCATATTAAGAAAATACTTTATAAATAATTTTTATGGGAGGTAACTATGAACGAGAACGAAAAGTATGATATAAAGCCGTTTACAATGCAGGAGGCATTTGCCGAAGCCAAAAGATGCCTTAACTGTAAAAAGCCTATGTGTAAAACAGGCTGTCCCATTGAAAATAATATACCCGAATTTATTCATCAGCTCTCAATGGGAAATTTCGGCGAGGCACGCAGCCTTCTTGCTGAAAAAACAAATCTGCCCGCCGTATGCGGACGAGTATGCCCTCACGAAAAGCAATGTGAAGGTCACTGTGTAATGAACAGAGCAAACAAGCCTATAAGAATAGGCAAGCTTGAACAGTTTGTTGCCGATTTCGATGCGGATATGGGACTTATAAGAGAAAAAATACCGCCTAAAACAAGAGGCAATGTTGCTGTTATAGGTTCAGGTCCCGCAGGTCTTACGGTAGCAGGTGATCTTGCTATGATGGGCTTTAATGTTACCGTTTATGAAAGCGAAAGTGAGCCGGGCGGCGTTCTCCTTTACGGCATACCTGAATTTAGACTTCCAAAGGACGTTGTAAGAAGAGAAACAAAGCGTATTGCAGAGCTTGGTGTTCAGTTTATAACAAATACTATCATAGGAAAAGACATTACAATAGACCAGCTTTTTGAAAAAGGCTTTAACGCAATATTTATAGGAACAGGTACGGCAATTGCAAGAGAGCTTAATATTCCCGGTAAGGATCTTACAGGTGTTATTAAGTCCCACTACTTCTTAAGAATGGTCGCTCTTTACAACAGCAAGAGCCTTGAAAGAAAAGAGGTTCCCGTTTATGAGGGGGATACGGTTCTTGTTATAGGTGCGGGAAACGTAGCTATGGACGCTTCCAGAACAGCCTTGAGAATGGGAGCAAAAAAGGTTACCGTAGTTTACAGAGGTGTGCGTGAAGATATTTCAGCTGAAAAACTGGAATATGACAGCGCTGTTGCAGACGGTGTTAAATTTATGTGGAAATCCACACCTAAGGAATATGTTGGAAATGACGAAGGCAAGCTCAAAGGACTTTTGGTATCTCAGGAAGGCAACGATGTTGTGATTCCTTGCGATAAGGTTCTTGTTGCCATAGGCTCAAAGCCTGCAAAGCGTATTATATCCACAACAAAGGGTATAGAAGTAAACGACAACGGTTATCTTATTACAAAAGAAATGCCCTACGGTATGACTACCCTTAACGGTGTATTTGCAGGCGGGGACGTTGTTCATCAGCCTGCCACAGTTGTCCTTGCAATGAAGGAAGCTAAAAAGGTTGTTGCAGGCATCGCTTCATATGTTGACGCTATCAAGCTTTTAGGCTTATAACTATCAAGTAAATACAAATTTAAAAATGGCTCCGTGTAAACGATAAGATTATCTTTTGCACGGAGCCCTTATTTGTATTATAGAAAAATTACGCAAGTCTTCTGCCCATAATTACACCCATAACAGAAGCCATCATAAGCCCTCTTGTCCAGCCGCTTGAATCACCCAAGCAATAAAGCTCTTTAACATTTGTATTAAGGTCCTTATCCATTTTGACCCTGTTGCTGTAAAACTTAAGCTCGGGAGAATACAAAAGAGTTTCAGCCGCAGCAAATCCCGGCACTACACAGTCAACAGCCTGTATAAAATTAATAATATTTATCATAGCTCTGTAAGGCATTGCCGCTGTTATGTCACCTGCCACCGCATCAGGAAGAGTAGGCTTTAAATTTGACTGAGCAAGCTCCTTTTGCCAGGTTCTTTTGCCGTCAAGTATGTCACCGAATCTTTGAACAAGTATATGTCCCGCTCCAAGCATATTGGTAAGCTCTCCTACCTTTTGAGCATAGGCAATAGGCTGATTAAAGGGCTCGCTGAAATTATGTGAACATAGTATTGCAAGATTTGTATTGTCAGATTTCAGATCCTTGTATGAATGACCGTTTACAACGGCAAGGTCATTGTCATAGTTTTCCTGACTTACAAAGCCTCCCGGATTTTGGCAGAAGGTACGCACCTTGTTTTTAAAAGGCTTTGGATAGCCTATGAGCTTGGACTCGTAAAGAACATCATTTACTCTTTCCATTATTTCGTTTCTTACCTCAACTCTCACACCAATGTCAACAGTTCCAGGCTGGTGTGCTATATTGTGCTCGGCACATATTTTTTCAAGCCATTCGGCACCTCTCCTGCCTGTTGCCACAACAGTGTGCTTTGCTCTTATTTCCTTTTCCTCTCTATTGTTTTTTATAATAACGCCCTTGCACAGATCTCCCTCTAATATAATATTTACACACTCATAGCCGAATATTATCTCAACGCCCTTGTTAATTAAAAACTGCTCTATTTCATAATATATTTTTTGTGCCTTTTCCGTTCCCAAATGTCTTATGGGACAGTCTACCAGCTTAAGCCCCGCCTTAATTGCCCTTTTCCTTATATCCTTTACATCTTCCTTTTTGCCAAGCCCTTCAATGTGTTCGTCTGCTCCGAACTCCAAATAAATTTTATCGGTGTAATTAATGGTTTCCTGAGCATACTCCTCTCCTATTAGGCTTGGCAGGTCGCCGCCTACCTCGTAGCTTAGGGATAATTTACCGTCGGAAAAAGCTCCCGCACCTGAAAAGCCTGTTGTAATGTGACAATAAGGCTTACAATTCACACATTTTTTTGTCTTGCTTTTAGGGCAATATCTGTTTTCAATGGCAGAGCCTTTTTCAACTATTGTTATTTTTTTGCTGCTGCCCTTTTTGATCATTTCAATTGCCGTAAATATGCCCGCAGGTCCCGCACCTATAATAACAACATCACAGTTCATAATAATACCTCCCTAATAAATAAAACTCATTTTTAACATCAAAACAAACCTCTTAATTTAATTTTCAAAGAGGTTTATTTTTTATATACTGCATTTATTGTGGATTTCATTTTATTTGTTTGAATTACATTCATATATCAAGCCGTTGCAAATTGCCGCAGCCACATTGCTCCCGCCCTTTCGTCCTTTTGCCACTATTAAAGGACAATCCAGCTCCATTATAAGGTTTTTAGCCTCCGTTACATTTACAAAGCCCACAGGCGCAGCTATAATTCCCGCCGTATCAAGCCTGCCCTCCTTTATAAGCTCGTAAAGCCTAATAAGGGCAGTAGGCGCATTGCCTATTGCAAATATAAATTTTTTGTTTAATTTTGCTGCCTTTTCCATACTTGCCACAGCTCTTGTTGTTTTGTTCAGCTTGGCATTTTCAGCCACGTCCTCGTCACTCATAAAGCACAATACTTCGCCGCCGTATTCTCCCAGCCTCTTTTTATTTATGCCTGACCTTGCCATTTGAGTATCAGTCACAATCGACGTGCCCTCTTTTATAGCTTCTTGAAATTTAATGACCGCATTTTCAGAAAAATATAAATTTCTCAAATAGTCAAAATCGGCTGTAGTGTGTATTGCTCTTTTTATAATAGGTGCTTTCAAAGGGTCAAGCTCTGCATTTCCAAGCTCTTCCGTAATGATTTCAAAACTTCTTTTTTCGATATCATTGGGAAGTACATTTTCAATTTTTACTTTAATATCCTTCACAGCTCAATTCCTTCCCTTGCAGTTATACCCTTATCAAAGGGATGCTTTATTTTTTTTATTTCGGATATATAATCCGCTCTTTTTGTAAGCTCCTCTGACGGATCTCTTCCCGTAAGCACAATTTCCGCATTTTCGGGAGCATTGTCAATAATTTTGCAAAGCCTTTTTTCATCAACAAGACCGAAGTTGCAGGCGTGAATGACCTCATCAAGTACAATAACAAGTCTTTTCTCACCTGCATTTTTTATTTCTTCCTCTGCCCTGTCAATAAGTATATCATATTCCTTTAGCATTTCTGCTTTTTGCTCTTGTGTCATATTTTTTACAAAGCCGTAAAATACGGGAGTATGAAAAACCCTCACTCCATCTATGCTTTTAAGCACACTTACCTCTCCCGAGCCGTCGCCTTTCATAAACTGCATAAATACAGTATTTATTCCGTGACCCCTTGCCCTTATTATAAGTCCCACACTTGCAGTAGTCTTTCCCTTGCCGTCGCCGCAGTAAATTTCCACCATACCTATTTCTCCCTGTCAATTCCCATTATTGAGTATATTTTTTCAATATCAAGGCTTTCTCTTATAATATCAGCCAGCTTGTTATATTCTCTTTCTTTGTACTCCTTATATGAGATTTCTTTATTTTCTATAGGATCTATGCCCTTTCTCTTACACAATAATTTTATCAATGCATTTCTGAATTCGTCCTCGTCAAATATTCCGTGAATATAAGTGCCCATTACCTTCCCCCTGTAACAGCCGCCCCATATTCCGTTGGCACTGTTAAAGTTCTGCCCGTTTTCACTTAAAACAGATCTTCCCATATGGATCTCATATCCTCTTATTTTTTTATTTGATAATTCCTCCAATTCACCTTTTAAAGCATTTGTACTTCCTTCCGCCTGCTTTCTTGTTTTTTCAGGCTCAAAGTATGTTTTCACGGGAAGAAGTCCCATTCCTCTTATGCTTCCGCCGCCCTCTGCATTGCAGCTGTCCTCTATGACCTCTCCAAGCATTTGGTAGCCTCCGCATATACCTAATATTATTGTGTTTTTAAGCCTTTTTATTCCGCTTTCAATTCCCGATTCTCTTAACCACTTCATATCACTTACAGTGTTTTTTGTTCCGGGTATTATTATCATATCGGGCTCGCCGATTTCTAAAGCGCTTTCAACATATCTTACGGAAACATTTTCATCAGCCTCAAGGGCATAAAAATCAGTAAAATTAGATATTTTGGGAAGTCTTATGACCGCTATGTCAACATTTGCCATTGCAGCTTTATTATACAAGCGCTCCGCAAGAGAATCTTCATCGTCAATATTCAAATTTTCATAGGGAACCACTCCCAAAACACTTTTTCCCGAAAGCTCTTCAAGCATTTTTATACCCGGCTCCAGTATTTTTATATCCCCTCTGAACTTATTTACTATAAGTCCCTTTATTCTCTCTCGCTCTTTTTCTTCAAGGAGCATAACAGTCCCCGTAAGCTGGGCAAAAACTCCCCCTCTGTCAATATCACCTACCAACAAAACGGGAGAATTTGCAATTTCCGCCATACCCATATTTACTATGTCGTCATTTTTAAGATTTATTTCTGCGGGACTTCCCGCACCCTCAATGACTATTATATCATTTTCATAAGATAGCTTATCAAAAGCACTTTTAATAAGCGGTATATATTCCTTTTTCTTTTTGAAATAATCCACAGCCTTCATATTTCCCATAACCTTACCCATTACTATTACCTGTGAGCCCATATCCGTAACAGGCTTTAAAAGTATGGGATTCATATATACGGAGGGTTCTTTTCCGCAGGCCTCTGCCTGCACCACCTGAGCACGACCCATTTCAAGCTCTTCATTTGTAATATAGGAATTTAATGCCATATTCTGGGATTTAAAAGGAGCGGTATTGTAGCCGTCCTGTGTAAAAACCCTGCACAATCCCGCAGCTATAATACTTTTCCCCACATTTGACATTGTTCCCTGTATCATTATTGACTTTGCCTTTTTTTTCATTTTATTTTTCCTTTATTGAAAAACCGAATTTTATTATATTTTATTCCTCTGTGCCCTCTTTCAGCTTTTTCATAACCTCCGACAATACAACGCCTATCTTATCATTTATGACAAGGGTTGCTCTTGCGTCATATTGAGTTGCACTTTTATTTATAAGCACAAGCTTATTTCCTTTGTACACGCTTACAAGCCCTGCGGCGGGATATACAACAAGAGAAGTCCCGCCTACAATAAGCACGTCAGCGTTTTTTATTGCATTGTAGGCTCCGTTCCATACATTGTCATCAAGCCCTTCCTCATAAAGAACAACATCAGGCTTTATTACACCTCCGCACCGGCAATGAGGCACACCCTCCATAGCCATTATATCTTCGGCACTGTAGAACCTATGACATTTCATACAGTAGTTTCTGTGAACACTTCCGTGTAATTCATAAACATTTTTACTTCCCGCCATTTGGTGAAGTCCGTCAATATTTTGTGTTACGCAGGCATTTAATTTTCCCGCTTTTTCAAGCTCCGCAAGAGCATAATGGGCAGGATTTGGCTTTGCGTCAAGACAAATCAAATTCTTTTTGTAATAATCGAAAAACACTTCTTTATTTCTGTCAAAAAAGCTCCTGCTTATAAGTGTTTCGGGAGGATATCCGTACTCATTTTCAGCGGCATAAAGACCGTCTGAACTTCTGAAATCAGGTATATTGCTTTCGGTAGATACTCCCGCTCCGCCCAAAAAAACAATGTTATCGCTTTCTTTTATTATTTTTACAAGCTCATCATAAGCCATTTAATTTCCTTCTCTCTCTGCTTTGACCTTTTTAACAAATCTTGATATTTTTTCAAGAGCAGTCCTTATTTCATCAACAGAATATGCATAAGAGCATCTTATAAAGCCCTCGCCACATTCTCCGAAAGCAGTTCCCGGTACAACGGCAACCTTTTCTTCAAAAAGCAGTCTTTCACAAAATTCATCTGAGGTCAAGCCTGTTGATTTTATACAAGGGAAAAGATAAAAAGCTCCCTGTGCGTCATAACATTCCAGTCCCATATCAAGAAAGCCCTTTCTCATAAAGCGTCTTCTTCTGTCATATTCCTTTCTCATTGAAGCAACTGCGTCATCACAGCTTCTCAAGGCTTCAACTGCCGCCTGCTGACTTGTTGTGGGAGCGCACATTATGCAATACTGATGTATTTTTGTCATAGCCGAAATAATTTCCTTAGGCCCTGCCGCATATCCCAATCTCCAGCCCGTCATAGCAAATGCTTTTGAAAATCCGTTTATTACAATTGTTTTTTCCCTCATATAATCAATATTTGCTATTGAACAATGCTTTTTATCTCCGTATGTAAGCTCGGAATAAATTTCATCACTTATAACCAGAATATTTTTATCCTTTAAAAACTCTGCAAGCTTTTCAATATCCTCCCTTTCCATTATTGCTCCCGTAGGATTATTTGGATAAGGTAATATAAGGGCTTTTGTTTTTTCCGTAATTTTGTCTTTAATGTCGTCTACAGTCAGCTTAAAGCTGTTTTCAGCCTTTGTGTTTACAACAACTGGCACACCGTCAGCCATTGCCACACAAGGCTTATAGCTTACATAAGAAGGCTCGGGCACAAGGACCTCATCACCATAGTTAAGAGTTGCTCTTAAAGCCAGATCTATGCTTTCACTTGCCCCTACTGTAACTATAATTTCGTTTTTTGCACAATATGTAACGCCTATGGTTCTGTTAAGATATTTTTTTATTTCCTTTCTAAGTTCAAGAAGTCCCGCATTTGAAGAATAGACTGTTTTGCCCTTTTCCAAATTGTATATACCTCTTTCCCTTATTGCCCAGGGTGTGTCAAAATCAGGCTCACCTACTCCCAAAGAAATAACGCCTTCCATTTCGCTTGCTATATCAAAAAACTTTCTTATGCCCGAAAAAGGTATTACCTTTACTTTTTCAGAAATATAGTCCTGTGGTTTCATCATGGTGTAACAATCATCCTTTCATCATCTTCCTTTTTCTTTTCAAACACAACTCCGTGATCCTTGTATTTTTTAAGCACAAAATGAGTTGAAGTGCTCAAAACGGAATCAAGTGGTGACAGCTTGCTTGATATGAAGTAGGAAATATCTCTTATATTTTTGCCGTCCATCATAACAAGCAGGTCATAAGCTCCCGCCATTAAGTACACTGCCTTAACTTCTTCAAAACCGCTTATTCTCTCGGCAATTTTTTCAAATCCCCTGTCTCTTTGAGGTGTGACCTTGACCTCTATCATAGCTGTTACAAATTCTCTTTCAGTCTTATCCCAATTTATAAGTGTTGTATATCCGCAAATGATCTGATCATTTATCATTTCATCTATGGCGGCGGCAATTTCATCTGCCGTCATACCCAGCATCGCCGCCATATCTTCAATGCTCACTCTGCTGTTCTTCTCCAAGATCTCAAGAATTATATTTTTAATATTTTCCATAATTATCACCTTTCATTTTTTTCTAATAATTATACTACACCCGTGATTTAAAGTCAATTAAAGTAAATATTTTAATTAGGCTTTAGGCTCGGTTTATATAAAATTTTTCTTTTATATTTTCTTTCATATTTTCGTATTCATATTTCGTAACATATTCATTGGGATTTATTTTCCCGTCATTCCCACTTATGATCCCGTTGCTTATAAAAAACATTACAGGTATCCTTGCATATTCGCTGACATTTTTATTATCCTCATACTTTTCAATATCAGAAGCGTTATATTTTTCAGGCTCCGCTTCAAAAACATTTATTGTATCCGAAGTAATAAGATTATAAAACATAACGCACATATCCTCCCTTGTTATAAAGCCTTGAGGGTCAAATGTACCGTCGGCACAGCCTGAAATAATTTTATTATTGATACCGAAGCTGACTGCGCCTCTTTCACTGTAAAGCACAATACTGCACATATCGGCAAAAGGCGAATAATTTGTATAATCGGCAGCGCTTAAATATTCCTTTGTACCACTGTATGAATAGTCGTTTAAGCCCTCCAATGCTTCAATTCTTGTAATATAATTTTCACTGTTCTTTCTTTTGAATAAATTATATACTTTGTTTTTAACGTCAAGGAGCTCTCTGTTTGTTACATTCCCCTTAGGATCAATACTGTATGTAATTACTCCCGTCTTTATAAAAAATGACACAGGTATCTTTGCATATTCGCTTATATCATTACCGTAAATAAAGTTATTCAGCAGAGCAATATCTCCTTTGGTATCACTGTATTCATATATTTTTATTTTATCTGATACTATAACGTTATAGAGCATAACGTACATATCCTCTTTTGTAATTAAATCATCAGGCTTAAATTCTCCCTTTCCGTTTCCTCTTATAATTTCCGTTTTAAGCCCGTTATAAACAGCATTATAATCCTTAGTATCGGGATATATATCATCATTGTTTTTTATTTTTACATCACTGAATATTTTATTTACATAGTCCTTATCCCACCCATAGTCATATTGCACCTTTATATCATACACATTTGTAAGCAGGCGAACAGCGTCCGCCCTTGACGCATATTCCTCATTATTGTATTGAGCGAAAAAATTTTCTTTCATTTCTTCTATCTGCAATTTATATTCATCAGGCTCATCGGCATATATGTTCACAGCTGTAAACAACAAAGCTGCAATTAATAAAAATATTTTTTTCATACATAGTCCCCTCTCTCAAATTATTATATTATTCCAATCTACAACAATATTATATCATATTTTGTATTAAATAAAAAGTATATCTGTTATTTTAATATATATAACAAATTAAAAATACTAAATACCAAAATATAATTGCAATTTACTCTTGACTTTACGATCAATTTATGTTAAATTGTTATTAGATAATAAATATTATCACAATTAAGTTGAATTTAAAATACAAACAAATAAACATTAGGGAGGTATTGCTATGAAAGCACCAAGATTTTTACTATGTAAGCATTGCGGCAACATTGCTGCATTAATTAAAGACGTAGGCGTACCTATTGTATGCTGCGGAGAAAAAATGACAGAGCTTATTCCAAATACAACAGATGCCGCAGGTGAAAAGCATTTGCCTGTAGTTGAAGTAAACGGCGACACTGTTACAGTAAGCGTAGGTTCAGTTTCTCATCCTATGCTTGAGGAGCACTCTATTGAATGGGTATATCTTCTCACTAAAAACGGCGGTCAGAGAAAGGTTTTAAACCCGGGGGACGAACCTAAGGTCGTATTCAACACTTCAGGTGATAAGCCTGTTGCGGCATATGCTTACTGCAATCTTCACGGCTTGTGGAAAACAGATATTTAATTACTGTCTGAATACACTTCAATAAGCTTCAATATCGTATATAAAATTATCCCGTAAGGCTTTATGCTCCTTACGGGATTTTCCGTTTTACAAATTATTTATTTGTATTGTTTTTTATAACTACCTGAGCCACATTAAGTGCAAGGTCAGCCACTCTTTCAAGATTTGTTATTATATCAAGATAAACAACGCCAACAAGAGGAGAGCATCTGTTTGTAGTCAGTCTTACAATATGCTTTTGTCTTAAGCCCTTTTCAAGTCCGTCAACTCTTTCCTCTTCCTTAATAACCTTTTCCGCAAATTCAATATTGTCGTCATTAAGAGCGGTAATTGCATTGTTTACACATTTTTGAGTTTCATTAAACATTTCCTTAAGCTCTGCTTTTGCGGTTTCTGAAAATTCAAGCTCATCTGTGATCATTGTTTCCGTAAACTCCGCCAAATTTTCACTGTGGTCGCCTATTCTTTCAATATCGTGAACAGTGTGGAAAAGACTTGTAATATAATTGTTTTCCTCTGATGTAATATCCGTATTACACAGCTTAACAAGATATTGCGTTATTATTTTTGTAAGATTATCTATTCTTTCTTCTCTTGCATATATTTTTTCAATGGCTTCTGAATTTTTGGTTAAAAGGGTGTCACAGGCTAAAGCAAGATTTTTTTCAGCCATATTTCCCAAATGCACGATCTCTTTAATACAGTTTTCAATAGCTATACTTGGAGTTTTAAGTATTCTGTCGTCCAAATGCATAACTCCGATTTCCTCGTCCACCTCTGACTTTGTGCTTCTGCACATAATTTCAGCAATTTTGACAAGGACACCGCCAAAGGGAAACATAATCAATGTATTAAGAATATTAAATGAAGTGTGTACCAAACTTATTTGATAGCCTGTTATTGTTCTGCCTCCCAAATTCGGATTAAGGCTAAAGAAAATAAATGCTATAATACTGAATACCACGCTTCCCAAAACATTAAACATAAGGTGGATATAAGCAGCACCCTTTGCATTTTTAGAGGCACCTATACTTGATAAAAGAGCGGTTGCACAGGTTCATATATTCTGACCCATAATAAAATAAACAGCTGAATACAAAGTTACAATCCCATAAAATGAAAGACACAAAACAATACCAACAGATGCGGAGCTGCTTTGTATTATGGCCGTTACGACCATACCTACTCCAAGACCAAGGAGGGGATTTTTCCCACATTCCTGAAATGCAGTCTTAAAGCCCTCAAGCTTACTTAAA
>JAUNPM010000022.1:11391-12155 GCA_030536675.1 Clostridia bacterium
GTTCAACTCCCGATGTCATCATTTCAATACCTATGAAAAGCACACCGAAGCCTATTATTATTTCACCTATCTGATTTGTTGTTGTTTTCTTTCCAAACAATATAAGAGCAGCACCTATAAAAACAGCTATGGGCGCAAGAGTTGCCGTATTCAAAAATTCAGCTGAAGATACAAGCCAGCCCGTAATTGTTGTACCTATGTTGGCACCCATAATTATGCCAACTGCCTGACTTAAGTTCATAAGTCCCGCATTAACAAAGCCTACCACCATAACAGTAGTGGCAGAGCTGCTTTGTATAACGGCAGTTACAAGAGCACCTACAATAACGCCTATTAACCTATTTTTGGTAAGTATTTCAAGAACCTTTTTCAGCTTGCTTCCCGCTGCCTTCTGCAAACCCGCAGCCATAATATGCATACCGTACAGAAACAAGCCCAGACCTCCGCAAAGACCTGTGATCATTGCTAAATAATCCATTGTTATTTTACCTCCGTGCAATGAATATTTTCAAGCCATACATTTGTATATAACCGTAATTACATATTAACAAATTCTTCATACAAAATCAAGCAAAATTATACATATTTTTTGCTTTTTCTTAATTTCTATTTTACACTGCATACTTATTTTTTACAAATTACATTTATTTATTTTAAATTATAAACATTTTATCTAATTCAAAAAAATTACAATTATACTTGAATTATACCCCTTAAAGGTGTATAATATTAAATTAATATTACAATGGAGGAAATATTATAAT
>JAUNPM010000313.1 GCA_030536675.1 Clostridia bacterium
GATATATTATAATTTAACGAATTACCCCACATATGTCCCGTATAATAACGATAATTGTCACTGCGTCGTTTATCTTCCTTTATTATTTTAAGCTCGGCTTCCTTTTCGCTTATATTAATTGATTTTGAAACATTCTTTATTCTGTATTCAAGGGGAGCATAAAGAAAAACCTTTAAGCAGCTTGTGTTATTGCTCAATATGTAGTCGGAGCATCTGCCTACAATTACGCAGTTTCCCTTATCTGCAAGGTCATTTATTACTTTTGATTCGGCTTCAAATATTTTATCCTTTGGAGCGTTTTTTTCGGGAGAATAAGCATATATTTGAGTTACCAAATCATAGAGTATGCTGTTTGTCATATTTTCCTCTTTGTTTTCTATAAATTCCGGTGTGTAGCCCGTTGAGCCTGCCGTAAGCTGTATTATTTCTTTATCGTAAAAATTCCAGTTAAGTGTTTCTGATATTTTTTTGCTTATGCTGTGACCGCCGCAGCCGTATTGTCTGCCTATGGCAATTACATTTATGCTTCCCTGTGAAGTCTTTGCAGAAGCCTTGGGAGCTTCCGTATCTGATTTTCCGAATAAAAGAGGCGGAAGAAAATGCAGAACTCTGCCTAAAAGCCTTGCAATAAAGCCTACCAAAAGGGCGGCTATAACAGTACCCTCACGAACTCCCTCCAGCTTATGAGAGCATATAAGTGAAATAATTACGGCACATACAGTCATTGATACGTCAAAGGCTATTTTTGTTATGCCAAAGTCTGTTTTGTAGGTTGATGATACTGCACGGACAAAGGATTCGCCGGGGAGCATTGCAACATCTGCAATGACCTCAAGAAATACTCCTACTGCAAGAACAAAGCAGCCCAGTATTAAAAATATTATCTTAAATATGTAAGCATTAGGGTTTATAAAGCCAAGCCAAAGCATTGTTATATCAATGAAATAACCAAAGGCTATTGATATGGGTATTTGAAGAAGGTGTTCTGCTTTGAAGTTCCTGCGCAATATGAATAATTGCAGTAATATAAGAAATATGCTGAATATTATAGTGAAGTTTCCCAGTGTAAAGGGAAAGTTAAGGCTTAATACATAGGGTATTGATGAAATGGGGGAGGTGCCTAAATTTGCCTTTGTAACAAGGCTTACTCCAAGTGAGCTTATAAAAAGTCCGAAAAGAAAAACAATGTAGCGTTTAAATTTTTCCATAGTTATATCTCCTTTGCATTATAAAAAATCAGCAGTGTAAAAGCTGATTTTTATTTTTTATTTTATTTTGTGTTTTTTGGGTTTGAGTGAGAATTATAAAATTTATAAGGGTTATAAGGGTTTTATAAATTTCATAAATTTGTAAAATTATAATAAAATTATAAATCAGATAGATGGTTGAGTTGAGGGTGTAAATGTCTGACAGTAATATTGTAGCACTGTAAACATATTATGTCAATATGAAATGTGAGGTATTATGTTATTATGTTACTTTTGGAAAGTAACACAAACTAATTGTTTTTGTAATGTTGTTTTTATAAAACAACAGAAAATTTGTTGTCCTTTCTTTGAAGAAAGGACCAAAGACGTGAGGGGTTTTCGACACCCCTCACACACCCCAACGACTTTTGGGCAAATAAGTAATAGTTTTTTATTTGTACGCTGTTGCCCAAAAGAGATGAACCCGCGCTTAACGCTATTGAATCGGAAGAAGTATCCGAC
>JAUNPM010000023.1 GCA_030536675.1 Clostridia bacterium
TATATTGGGTCGGCGGTAATGACAGAAGAATAAATTTGTTTGAAAACATATTCCCTGTACCAAGAGGCGTTTCATATAATTATTACATCATAAATGACGAGAAAACAGTGCTTATGGATACTGTTGACTATGCCATAGGAAGAGAATTTATTGAAAATGTTACACACGTTTTAAACGGAAGAACACTTGATTATATTGTTGTAAATCATATGGAGCCTGACCATTGCGCAACAATAGGAGATCTTGTTTTAAGATACCCCAATGTAAAAATAATAGGCAATGCCAAAACATTTCAGTACATTAAACAGTTTTACGGTGATTTGAAATTTGAAGCCGTAACCGTTAAGGAAGGGGATACCCTTAACACAGGAAAACACACTCTGCATTTTGTAAACGCTCCTATGGTTCACTGGCCCGAAGTTATGATGGTTTATGAAGAAAGCACAGGAACACTTTTTTCAGCTGATGCTTTCGGAACATTCGGCGCCCTTGACGGAACTGTTTTTGCCGATGAAGTGGATTTTGACAGGGATTGGCTTGATGATGCAAGAAGGTATTATACCAATATTGTAGGTAAATACGGAGTGCAGGTTCAGGCTGTATTGAAAAAAGCAGCGGCACTTGATATTAAAATTATATGCCCATTACACGGACCCATTTGGAGAGAAAATTTGGAATATATAATTGACAAGTACAATAAATGGAGCAGCTACGAGCCCGAAGAAAAGGGTGTAATGATAGCCTATGCTTCAATGTACGGAAATACCGAAAATGCAGCTAATGTACTTGCAAATATGCTTGCAGAAAAAGGTGTGCGTAAAATAAGAGTGTATGATGTATCCGTTACTCACGTGTCACAGCTTGTTTCAGAAAGCTTTAAATACAGTAATATAGTAATTGCCGCACCTACATACAACGGTGCCGTATACCCAATAATGGAAAATTATATTACCGATATTAAAGCACTTAACCTTCAAAACAGAAAGGTTGCCGTAATTGACAACGGAACTTGGGCAGTCACAGCAGGAAAGCTTATATCAAAAGAAATAAGCGAAATGAAAAATATGACTGTTTTGGATAAAACATTCTCAATTAAATCAGCTGTTTCATATGATCAGATAGATGAGCTTAATGAATTTGCCGATATGATAATTGAAAGTATGAAGTAATTAACAATTCTCTGAAATATCCCCTGTCAAGCTGACAGGGGATATTTCAGACTGTCAAAAAACTAAACTTTTTAAGAAAAATTGAATTTCTTGCGACACCGTAATTCAAAAAGCGTCGCAGACTTTAATCCGCAGGTCGAGCTTTGCCCGACCGAGGACGGAGACTAGTTTGTGTACTTGCATAGCAAGAACGCAAACTACACGGCTGGTCTCCACCTTAGCATACTGCAAGAAATGCTTGCACAGAAAGATTTATCTGACAGCCGCAGGCTGGCTTTCAGCTTTAGCTGAAAGTGCTGACAAGCATTTCTTGCAAGCGTGTCGACTTTATCGACACGCAGAAATATCCCCCTGTCAAGCTGACAGGGGGTATTCTTACATTATATTTGGTTGTTTATTATGACCTTTCTGTAGGTATCAAAATTCATCCATTTTTTAAAGAAAACTGCCGAACCATCTGTTTCCTTATATTCATTAATAAATTCCTTAAATTCCTCATTGCTTTTTACTTTTATCTCAAAGCCTCTGCCGTTTACAACAGGCACACCGCTGTATTTATATTCTTCAGCAGGGACAATATCCGTTATTTTTTTATTCCTTATATACACGGCAATTTCATCACGTAAAACAATTATGTCAAAATCATTGGGATAACCATAGCTTTCCCCTTTAACGGGAATTTCGTCACCAACAGTATATGTATTATTAACTGTATGATATTTTAAAACGGAAAGGCTTTCAACACTGTATCCAAATTCTTCAAATATATCTCCTCTTGCCTCTAAATTGCCTTTTTTAAAAGACGCTCTGTCTGAAAAAGAACCTGACTTTTCCTTTAACTCTTCCACAACTCCGCAGGCAGATGTCATATTTGTTACCCTGTCTATGAGTATAAGCTCTCCCAGAGTTTTGTGATATTTAAATTTATCCGCAACTATAGGCTCGGATAGCTCAATTTCACAAAATGCAATTCCGTTTTTACTTAATGACCTTGCACTTATATGCTCCCCCGTGTTTATATTGACCGCATAATTTATTTTAGTCACAACACAAGGTATGGATTTTGTTCCCAATTTTATAATATAGTCTTTGCCTTCATAAAGAGGTTCATCGTCCATCCATAATAATGAAACTCCTATTTTCTTATAAGCTGCTATATTTGTGCCCTTTACCAATACACAGCCCCTTGAAACGTCTACCTCTCTGTCAAGAGTAATTGTAACAGGCTGACCCTTAAACCCTCTTTCATCTTCCTTTCCCGCTGTAAGTATGTTTTTAACATTTGCCTTTTCATTGCTTGGAAGTATTACAACCTCATCGCCTGTATTTATTTCTCCCGACTCTATTTGTCCCTGAAATCCTCTGAAGCTGTGATTTGGGCGGCATACCCTCTGTACGGGCATATAAAATCCCTCTTCTTCATTTTTTTCAGACACATCAATGTTTTCAATATAAGTCAAAAGAGGCTCTCCCTTATACCAAGGTATGTTTTCCGACTTGACCGTTACATTGTCCCCTTCCGTTGCAGAAAGAGGTATGACCTGTACGTTTTCAAGTGAAAGCTCCTCTTTGAGCTCCTCTATCTGTTTATTTATTTTGTCAAACACATTTTTGTCATACCCTACAATATCCATTTTATTTACTGCAAACACAAAATATCTTATACCCATAAGCTTGCATATTCTTGCGTGTCGTCTTGTCTGAATAAGCACACCCTTTTCGGCGTCCGTAAGAATAACGGCAAGGTCCGCAAATGAAGCTCCAACAGCCATATTTCTTGTATATTCCTCGTGTCCCGGAGTGTCGGCAACAATAAAACTTCTGTTGTCTGTTGTGAAATATCTGTATGCCACATCTATTGTTATGCCCTGCTCTCTTTCAGCCATAAGGCCGTCAAGGAGAAGGGAATAATCGATTTTTCCTCCTCTGCTTCCAACTTTGCTGTCCAGCTCAAGAGCTTTTTCCTGATCGGCATAAAGAAGCTTTGCATCATATAATATATGCCCGATAAGAGTTGACTTTCCGTCGTCCACACTTCCGCAGGTAATAAATTTAAGTAATCCTTTCATTTTAGAAATAACCCTCCCTCGTACGGCGCTCCATACTTCCCGCCGCCTCATTGTCTATAACTCTGGAAGTCCTTTCAGATGATACCGCACTTAATGTTTCTTCAATTATTTCATCAAGAGTATGAGCCGTTGATTCCACACCTCCCGTAAGAGGATAGCACCCCAAAGTCCTGAATCTGACTGACTTGTATTGCGGCTTTTCACCCTCCTTAAGAGGAAATCTGTCGTCATCGACCATTATTATGTTTCCATCTCTTTCAACAACAGGTCTTTCAGCCGCAAAATAAAGAGGAACGATATCAATTTTTTCTCTCTTTATATACTGCCATATATCCTTTTCCGTCCAGTTTGAAATTGGGAAAACTCTTATACTTTCACCTTTTTTTATTCTTGTATTATACAGCTTCCACATTTCGGGGCGCTGATTTTTGGGGTCCCATGAATGAGCCTCATTTCTGAAAGAAAATATTCTTTCCTTGGCACGGGATTTTTCTTCATCACGTCTGCCACCTCCAAAAGCAGCAGTAAATCCGTATTTATTAAGTGCCTGCTTTAAAGCCTGAGTTTTCATAATGTCAGTGTAAGCAGCCCCGTGTTCAAAGGGATTTATACCATTTTTGACACCCTCCTCATTTGTATATACTATCATATCGATGCCCAGCTTTTTCGCCGTTTCATCTCTGAATTTTATCATATCCTTAAACTTCCAAGTTGTATCAATATGCATAAAAGGAAAAGGCGGTTTTTCGGGATAAAAAGCCTTCATTGCAAGATGTAGCATAACAGAGCTGTCCTTTCCTATTGAATACAGCATAACAGGCTTTTCACACTCTGCCGCAACCTCCCTTATTATATATATAGCTTCCGCCTCAAGCTCATCAAGATGAGATAACTCACTCATATTTTTGCCTCCTTTATTTAATATTTATTGGATTCCTTACTGTCTACATTTATTTCTTCAATACTTCCCTTTGGAGATTCTATGACCCACTTAAGTATATCGCCCTTCTTCTCTGTATGTAAAATACTTCCCATACCTCCCATATCAGCTCCCAAATAAAAACCTATTGCATAAGCGGAGCACTCTTTCACACAGGAGGCACAGCCCCAGCAGTCCTTTGGATATTTAATATAGGCCCTGTTGTTTTCATCGATTTTAATAAGGCTTCCGGGACATACAATACTGCACCTTTTGCAGCCTACACACTTGTTTTTATCAATAATTATGCTCATATGCTCCACCGCCTTCATCTATATCTCTGAGTATTATATTTATTTCACCGTTTTTAAGCCTTGAATTTACAAACTTACTGCCATACACCTTATCTCTGTAAGGATGATCCAAATTTTCCGCAAAGCTGTGCCATCTGGTTTCCTTCCTTGCTTTTAAATGAGCAATTACACTTCTGCACACAACAAGTCTTTCTCTCAATTCATATATATACATAAGCTCCTGAAAATCTTCAGCCTTAAGGTTATCGGAGAGCTTATAAAGCTGCCTTATTTTATCATCTGCAATGTCCAACTGCTTTTCATTATATCTGTAATTTGTCTTTATTCCTCCTCCATAAGAATCCATAACGGTCTGCATAGCTTCTTCAATTTGTTCCGTTGTAAATATTCCGTTTTCTCTTTTTAAAAAGCCCATAACTTCATTTAAATGCTTTTCAATATCACTTTTATTTATTGCCTTATTTTCAAAATTTTTAATATCCTCAATTACTGTATTTGCAGCTATTTCACCTTCTGCAAGAGCCCCTGTAACATATTTCTGCGGCGAACCTCCCGCCACATCGCCTGCCGCATACAGCCCTTTTAACGTAGTTCTCCTTTTTGTGTCTATCCAATAACCGCTTGCAGTATGTCCTCCCACTATGTACGGCTCCGTACCTTCAATTTCAACATTTTGTTCAGAAGGATTTTTGCCGCTTTCTATCCATTTTAAGGTTTGGGAAGGCGCCATATTTAAATAGGCTTTTTTAAGCTCCTCGTTTTGTTCACTTGTTATTCCCTCTGTTTTTAAGTAACAGGGACCTCTCCCCTGTGTATTTTCATTTACTGTTCCGTATACTCTTTCAGATGTGGTAATGCCGTAATTTTCTTCATATACTTCCCCAAGAGAATTTATCTGTTTTGCTCCCACTCCTTGAGCAAGAGTGCCTGTAGGCGCTATTGTGTCCTTACATCTCAATGCTATAAATCTCATTTCAAATGTAGTCATTTCGGCTCCCGCCCTTATGCCCATAGCATATCCCGCTCCTGTGTTAAAGGGTGAATACCACATTTTATGCCTTGAAAAGCCCGAATTATTTGGCTTATAAAGCCCTGCGGCGCCTCCCGTTGATATTATTACAGCCTTAGCCTCTATTACATAAAACACATTGCTTTGAATGCCTATGCCGTAAGCACCCTTTACCTCATTGTTTTCACTTGAAAAATCAATAATGTTTACTCTGTTTAGCACCTTCACATTATGACAGGTATTTACTGCATCTGCAAGCAGGGGCTTTATGTTTTCACCGTTTATTTTAATATTTCTGTTTCCTCTTGTAACGTATTTACCGTCCTTATCCTTTAATATTACAAGCCCCAGCTCTTCAAGCCTTTTCGTCACTTCATTAAGTTTTTCACTCATTGTAATTAGCAGATCCTCTCTTGCTATTCCGTGAGCGTCTTTTTTTGCATAATCCGCATAATCTTGGGGTGTTCTTCCCTCTGTTATGTAAGCATTTAGAGCATTTACACCTGCCGCCAGACAACCGCTTCTTTTAATATTTGCTTTTTCACATATAACCACCTGTATTTCGGGAGCTTTTTCCGCAATTGTTAAAGCTGCGTAACAGCCTGCCGTTCCCCCTCCCACTATTAATACATCTGTTTTAATTTTTTCAACCTTTATATTTTTATTATCAGTCATAACAGTTCCCTCTTTAAATCACTATTGTATCTTCCCTGACAGCCTTATTTTCAAGCAAATAAACATTATCACCTTTTGTTACAAACATTCTGTAAATAAATACATCTACCTTTTCGCCACGGCTTATATTTTCTTCATCAAGCCCCCGCCTTGCACTTAACACATTGCCGCCGCATCTTACCGTTATTTCCATATCGCTTCCTCTGAATGACACTCTTTCAACAATGCCCTCTGATGCGGAATTTTTGTATTTCTGCACCTCTCCCTTTTTTGTCACTCTGACAAATTCAGGTCTTAATATGGCTTTGTCCGCATTTTCAATTTTATCAAAGGTCTTAAAACTTCCGTAGTCATCAATAAAAGCTGCCTGACCGAAAAATGATGCCGTAAAAGCTGTTGCGGGATTTTGATATATTTCATAAGGACTTCCCTTTTGCTCAATTCTTCCCTTATTTGTTATTATGATATCATCGGCAACCTCTATTGCTTCGTCACGGTCGTGAGTAACAAATATACTTGTCACTCCCAGCTTTTCGATCATTTCCTTAAGCCAGCTCCTTAACTCCTGTCTTACCTTTGCGTCAATGGCGGCAAAAGGCTCGTCAAGGAGCAAAAGCTGTGGGTTTGGAGCTATTGCCCTTGCAAAGGCAACTCTCTGCCTTTGTCCACCCGAAAGCTGACTTGGGTATCTCTTTTCAAGCCCCTTAAGCCCTATAAGCTCAATAAGCTCTCTTACTCTTTCATCTGTTTTCTTTTTGTCTGTCTTTTTTACATTTAAGCCAAAGGCAATGTTGTCATATACAGTCATATATCTGAACAGTGCATAATTTTGGAAAACAAATCCTATTCCTCTTTTACTTGCGGGAATATTGTTGACAGTCTTTCCGTCAATTATTATTTCACCTGAATCGGGGGATTCAAGTCCTGCGATCATTCTCAATATTGTTGTTTTACCACTGCCGCTGGGTCCCAGAAGTGCGGCGAGCTTTCCCTTTTCTATTCCGAAATTCACATTATCAGATGCCTTATAGCTTCCGAAATTTTTATTTATATTTTTCAGCTCCACATACATTTAACATTCCTTCTTTCCCTTATATTCAATAACACTTCTTGCAATCAATATTATAACAGCCATAATTACAAGTATTGATGACACTGCAAAAGCAGGTACATACTGAAATTCATTAAACAATATTTCAATATGCAAAGGAAGAGTATTCGTTTTTCCCCTTAAATGTCCCGATAATACGGAAACCGCACCAAATTCGCCCATAGCTCTTGCAGTACACAGCACCAGACCGTAAAGAAAAGCCCATTTAATATGAGGGAAAGTCACCTTTGTGAATATTGTAAAGCCTCCCGCTCCCATAAGAGCCGCCGCTTCCTCTTCATCTGTTCCCTGAGCCTCCAGCACAGGTATAAGCTCCCTTGATATAAAAGGAAAGGTTACAAACACCGTAGCAAGTATAATTCCCGGTACGGCAAACACCACCTTGATACCCATATTCTGCAAAAAAGGATACAAAACACTCTGCCTGCCAAATATCAAAACAAATATTAAGCCTGCTATAATGGGAGATATTGTAACAGGCAGATCAATAAGTGTTGTAAAAACCTTTTTACCCTTAAAATTAAACTTTCCAACCGCCCATGCGGCAAATATACCAAATATGGTATTTATGACAACAGCACAAGCAGTAGCCTCAACAGTAAGCAAAACAGCCTTTATTGTGTATTCATCTGTTACGGCATCTCTGTATTTTTCGATTCCGTCCCTTAATGCCTCCGCAAAAACTATATACAATGGAAGCAGGAGAAACAAAAATGCAAATACGGCACATATGCCTATCAATATGTACTTGACCGTTTTTGATTGATTTTTATGCATCTTACCTTCCTCCTTTTATGATTTTTGTGTTTCTTGCCTGTATTAAATTAATAAAAAACAAAAGCAAAAATGCAAATATCAGCATTACAAGAGCTATTGCCGTTGCACTTGCATAATCATACTCCTGAAGCTCTGACATTATTATAAGAGGAGTAATTTCAGTTTTGTAAGGCATATTTCCCGCTATAAACACAACGCTTCCATACTCACCTATACATCTTCCCATTGCAAGTCCGAAGCCTGTCATAAGTGCAGGCTTTATTTCTGGAAATATGACCTTTCTGAACACAGTAAATCTGCTTGCTCCCAGCACTCCCGCCGCCTCTTCATAGGAATAGTCCAGCTTTTCAAGTACAGGCTGTACAGAACGCACAACAAAGGGTATCCCCACAAATATAAGAGCAATTATTATTCCCGTTTTTGTATATGCGATCTTTATTCCGTACTGAGCAAATATTTCACCTATTAAACCCTTGTCAGCAGTTAATGCCGTCAGTGCTATACCCGCCACAGCAGTGGGAAGAGCAAAAGGTAATTCTATCATACCGTCAAGAAGCCTTTTAAAGGGAAAATCATATCTTACAAGCACCCAAGCAAGTATCACTCCCATAACAGCATTTACAGCCGAAGCCGTAAATGCCGTAAAAAAGCTGACCTTAAAGCTTGACAAAACTCTGGGCTTTGTAATTACTTCAATAATTTCCCCTAAGCTCAAATTTGCAGTATACACCACAAGGGACGCCAAGGGTATTATAACTATAAAACTTAATATTGTAAGAGATATACCCATTGACAGCCCAAAGCCGGGTATTACTCTTTTGCTCCTTTTATTCATATTATCACCTTAATTTTCATATATTTCGTCAAAAACTCCGCCGTCTGCAAAATGCTTGCTTTGTGCCTCGTCCCAGCCGCCAAAATCCTGTATTGTTGCCAGATCAATATTAGTGTCAAAAACATTTTCATATTCTTTTAAAATTTCTTCATTTGACGGTCTGTAGTAATTTTCAGCGGCAATTCTCTGTGCCTCATCGGAATAAAGATACTGCAAATACTCCGTTGCTGCTTCTCTTGTACCTCTGCTGTCGACTACCTCATCTACAACAGCTACGGAAGGCTGAGCAAGAATACTTATGCTTGGAGAAACTATTTCATATTCATCGGGGTGATCCTGTATTGAAAGGTAAGCCTCATTTTCCCAAGCAAGGAGCACATCACCCTGACCGTTTTCAACAAAGGTCGTTGTTGCACCTCTTGCACCTGAGTCAAGCACAAGGACATTTTTATACAGCTTTTTTACAAAATCCTTTATCTTTTCCTCATCTCCGTTAAATTGCTTATCAGCATAAGCCCAAGCAGCAAGATAATTCCACCTTGCACCTCCCGATGTTTTGGGATTTGGAGTGATAACTCCCACACCGTCTTTAATTAGATCGTCCCAATCATTTATGTTTTTGGGATTTCCCTTTCTAACAAGAAAAACTATTGTAGAAGTATAAGGTGAACTGTCATTATCAAACTCATTTATCCAGCCCTCCTCAATAAGACCTGCGTCCTGTATTGCTTTTATGTCATATTCCAGAGCCAAGGTCACTACATCAGCTTCAAGACCGTTTGCAACCTCAAGTGCCTGTTTTCCCGAACCTCCGTGTGACTGTGTAATTTCAACATTGCCCCCTGTTTTTTCCTTCCAATGCTGTTTAAACAATTCGTTATAGGCTGTATAAAGCTCTCTTGTAGGATCATATGAAACATTTGTAAGTGTTACAGTTTCGTTATTTTCCTCTCCGACGTTTTCATTGCTTCCCTGTGCAGCGCAGCCTGTCAGAGCAGTTACAGTTACAACAGTTGATAATAAAATTCCAAATAGTTTATTTTTCATATTTAAGCACCTCATTTAATTATTATTTTTATTCCCTTATATTATTTAAACAGCAGCGTATTAAACCACCTGCAATAACATAAAAGAGATTGGTATTTAAATGCTTATACATTACGCCGCCTCCTTGTTATTCCTACTTTTCTTATATTTCCTATTTACTTAATATGAATAGTATGCAATAAACTATACTCCTAAATTTTCCATTTGTCAATAGCCTTTTATAATTTTGTAAAATAAAACATTTTTTCATATTATTCATACCTGTTTATTATGAAATATACACAAAAATATTTATAAACAATTCTGTATATTTCTTCATTTAATTTTACTGTTGACTAATTTCCCTATTTATTTTATAATATACAGACTGAAGGTGATAATTATATGAAAAATACAATAATACGCAAAGCGTTAAAAACCGATGTTCCTTATATAAACGATATACTTAACTATGCCATTATAAACACCAACTACAATTTAAATGAAAAGCCTCGTTCACTTGAAAAAGCCTATGAATGGTTTGATGAACATAAAAATGAAGATTATCCCGTTCTAACAGCAGAAGTTGACGGAAAAATTGTAGGCTGGGCGTCCTTATCTCATTTCAGAGCATATTCGGGCTATGATACAACGGCAGAAATTTCAGTTTATGTATCTCACAACTACAGACATAAGGGTATCGGAACTCTCCTTGTAACAGAGCTTGAAAGAGCAGCTAAGAGATTTCATATGCTCATAGCTGTAATTACAGACAACAACTCCGCAAGTCTGTCACTTCACAGCCGCTGCGGCTTTGCACCAATGTGCACATTCAGGGAGCTTGCCCGCAAAAATAACGAATATGTGGACATTACATTTATGACAAAAATAATAAACAAAAAATAATTTACATAAATACATAAATAAAGGTTACGAGCTTTCACACCGTAACCTTTATTTATTACAAAATTACAAAATTTTTTTCATTATGAAATTTACAATGCAATACACTATTAAAAGACCGCAAACAGAATAAAACAGCGTATTGGCAACAGCCTCATTATAATTTAAAGCGGCAACTCCTCCTATAAAGCAGAGCCATAAATATATAAACACGCTTATGCTTAAGCTTTTCCTTGCTATACTTATATTTCTTTCATCTCTTACTTCAATTTGATATTTTCTCAGCATATCTTCATTTTTAAGCATTCTTTTATTCCTTACTATGCTTACAATAGAAACGATCATATAACCTCCCGCTATACCGTTATATATTGAAACGGCATTAACGGAGCTTTTATTAAAATCAATTATTCCCGTAAATATTCCCCCGTAATATAACACACACAAAATAATCAAAAACATATATATCCTGTTTTTAAATTTAATTTGTTCCTTTATATTCCCTTTACCTGTCAAACAATCCTTTACACTCATAAATCTTCCTCCTCATAAATAAAAACTTCCTCAATACTCTTACCGAAAAAACCTGCAATTTTAAAAGCCAGCTCAAGTGATGCCGTGTACTTTTCCTTTTCAAGAGAAATTACAGTCTGCCTTGTTACTCCAACAGCATTTGCAAATGCCTCCTGTGACAAACCTCTTTCTTTTCTAAGCTCCTGTATTCTTGTTTTCATTATCCACCGACCCTTCTGTAAAGTTTACTTTACATTTTTAATATAGCATAATTCAGCGCAAATGTCAAGTTCACTTTACATTTTTTTACATATAGAAAAGATTTTATAAATATGTTAAAATTTTTTTGAACCTTTTTCACTTTTTTTGCCTCTTATAAGTAGATGTACATCAAAAAGACAATTTTTTAAGGAGGTATCATATGGAAGACTACGAAATAATAGAAAGGCTAAAGCTCGGCGACAGCAGAGCAATAGATGACCTTTACAACAAATACTCTTTAAAAGCAGTCAGAACAGCTTCCCTTATAACCTCCGACAGTCATATGGCAGAAGATGTTTTTCAGGAAGCATTTATACAATGTATAAGATCCATAAACACTCTAAAGGACCCTAAGGCTTTTAAACCGTGGTTTTACAGAATACTCACCCGCACAGCATGGAAATATGCAA
>JAUNPM010000024.1 GCA_030536675.1 Clostridia bacterium
CATTATTTTTGCTTTAAGTTAAAAAATTAAGGCGGGCAGCTTTTGTTCCTCTTTATAATTTTATTTGATTTAAGGAATGGTTTTTATAAACCGTTCCTTAAATTTGTAAAGGGGAAAATTTGAAAAATGTTAGGCATAACTAACACCTTAAAGTGGGAATATACAGCAAAAAACTTTTATTTTTTTAAAAATGAGTTAGCTTAAACTAACAAGGTTAATTGTGTTTAATAACAGCAGGAGGTTATTATGAAATATAAGTATAAAAAATATGCGGCTGTTGTTATTGCAGGAGCAATAACGGCTTCAAATACACTTGCAGCTGCAGGCGCTCAAGCAGGTGATGTAAAAAGCGAAACGGACAATGAAAATGAAAGCTTCGTTCAGGATAATGTGGAATCTTCAGCGGGAGCTGAAAGCGGCGGGGAAACAATAGGTGATGACACAAATAATGAAAACAGCAATGAAAGCGCATCGGTAAGCCTTGCCGACGGTGAATATACAATACCTGTTTCCGTAAATTATGCAATGGAAGGCTTTGAGGATTATCAGACTGCAAAGGGCAATGCTCTCATAGCTTCAAGTGCAAATTTAAAGATCGAAAACGGAAATATGACCCTTTCCTTAACTGCCAAAAATGACGGAAGCGATTATGTAACCGGTATGGGTTATAAGGAAAACAAGGCTGATGCAGAATATAAAGAGGCAGAGCTATATGACAATGACAGTGACGGAAATGCAGATGAAGTGGTAATTACAAAGGCCTATTCCGAGGACTATATTTACATAAGTTTAAGATATACAAGTGCGTCTGCCGATTATGAGTGTCTTATAAGCGTTGACTTTGCAAATGCTCAATTGATAGGGGGAGAAACGGAAGAGCCTGAGGCGGGAAATGTTACTCATACAATTAAGCTGGGTCTTGACACTCAAATGAAGGTGGACGGAGTAAGAACGGATATCGAGGATCTTATTCCTGATACAGATGACAAGGACTGGAGTATTTGGCTTACTGTAAGAGCGGAGAGCTATAGAAATGAGGCAGAGCTTATATATGACGGAAACAAGTATACTCTTGTTTTTAAATTTGAAGATTATACAAAGGAGTCTATGAACGGTGAATTTTCCGATTTTTATATTTACAACGATAAAACAAATGAAAAAACACCTGTTACTCCTGTGGTGGAGGATTTAGGCTCAGGCAAATACTTAAAAACATTATATATTCCTCTTGAAAATTTAAATGACAATATTTATATATACTGTACGGCGTCTATATCTGCCGAGATCCCAGGATACGGTAAGTTTGAGTCTGAATATTACACGGGCGCTATAGTTACTCCCGATGTAAATTACCTTGTGGATCTTTCGGAAGCAGCCTTACCTGAGGACGGAAATTATTTAATAAACATTAACAAGGACATTATACCCGAAGAATACAGATTTCTTGACAGCTATGAAAACATACCTGTTACGGTAAAGGACGGAAAAGCCACAATAATTATTAAAACGGGAGCTCATCTTGAAAATACTCTTAATACGGCAGGTGCTTATTATGAATTGTATGGCAAGGATACATCAGATACAAGAATAGAAGCTGTGACCGTTCCCGTGCAGGGAGAAAAAGAGGATTATGTATTTATAGAAACATCTGATCTTAGAAAGCCTGTTATTTTTTGGGCAGACAAAAATCGCAGCATTGACAAGTATATGCAGGAATTGAGCTTTGATACTTCAAGTCTTGTAAAAAATGAAGATCCTCAAATATTTGAATTTACGGATAACGGAAATTACAGCGGAGAAATTGAAATTTTAAATGGGGACAATGATAATGCTTCGGAGTTTGCATCATATTTTAAAACAAGCGGAGTTCCTATTAAATCAGAAAACGGAACAATGACGGTGACACTTTATATAACAAAGGAAGGCTTGGACAGCTTTAAGCAGAGCTTTTACGGTGAGTATGAGGACCTTGAGGTAACTCCAATAAGTGACACAGGCTTAAATATGGTTGACGTTACCCTTTATTACAATGATGATGAGGCTCTTGTTAAGTTTTCAGAAAACGGTAATGAAAACGACATAAGAGTAAGATTAAAGGATAATGCAATAAGCAAAATAGAAAATCCTCAAATGCTTGTTGACGGAAACTATACGGTAGATATTGATCTGCTTAAGGAAGCAACAAATGAGGAGTCAATGTCAGCTGATTATTTCTACAGTGAGGCTGTGCCTGTAGAGGTTAAAAACGGTCTTATATATATGACATTTAATATAAAGACATCAAGTGACGACGGCTCTATGACGGACCTTGTGCAGGGCTTTGAGTACAGAAAGGACGGCAAGTGGATAGACGGAAAGCCTGTTAAGGTGGATAATCCAAGTGACGGAATAGCTCAAATAACAAGCACCATACCTATTGAATCCCTTGAAGAGGATACTTATGTGAGAATAAAGGTGTCTGCTATGGGTAGCTGGGCTGTTTTGAGAATTGTGCCTAAACTTGAAACACTGGAATCAGATATTCCCGTAAATCAAATAAGTGTGCCCGAAATAACAACAGATCCAAGCAATTATACGGGTGTGTTTAAAAATGACGATAAGGTCACAGTATCAATAGATACAAGTGAAACAGAGGGAAAAATTTATTATACTTTAGACGGAAGTATTCCCCAGGTGGGAACTTCAAAAACATTTGAATATACAAGACCTTTTGTTGTGAAGTCTTCAAGTGAAGAGGCAAATACCGTTACGGTAAAGGCAATTACATATAAAAACGGCAGCAGATCCTTTACAAAGAGCAAGGACGTAATTTTCCTTGCAGAGGAAAAGGAGGTCCCCGTTACTGCAACAGAGCCCGGGGTATATTCAGTGCCATACAGCATAATGAAAGCCTTTGAGGACGGATATTCAATGGCAAACGACGCTGTAGACGGCAATATGATAGTTCAGGTTTCGGAGGATGAAAAGGGCAATAAAAAGGCTGTATATTATATGAGCCTTAAGGCAAGAAATCAAAACAACATAATAGGTCATCTTTTGCAGCTTTGGAATATTGAAGGAAATGAACCGCCTACAGGTGCTGCATCGGATTATGAGCTTGATTCACAGAAAGCCGCAGTACTTACAACTGTAAATGAAGAGGGAATTAATGGGACCTACGAGGACTATCCTAAAATGATGTCATTTACAAGAAACGGAGCGGGAGAAGAATCATTCTATGTAAGAGTAGATGTAGACGCTATGGGAAGCGTTCATCAAAGTGCTAAAATTGTTCTTGACTGGGACAAGGCTGAAAAAGCCGCTCTTCCACAGGGCAGATACAATGTGGATTACAGCATAATGAAAGCCTTTGAAAATGACTATTCAATGGCAAATGATGTTATAAACGGACCTGCACAGGTGGAAATAAATAATGATACAGCAAAGTATACTCTTAATGTAAAATCCAGAAATCAAAACAACATAATAGGTCATCTTTTACAGCTTTGGAACATACCCGGAGTTGACGCTCCCACAGGTTCGGCAGCTGAATACGAGCTTGAGGGAAATAAGGCTAAGGTAGTATCAACAGTAAATGAAGTGGGTATTGACGGAGAAGAAAGAGATTATCCAAGTGTGTTTGAATTTACAAGAAACAGTACGGGAGAGGACTATTTCTATGTAAGAGTAGATGTAGACGCAATGGGAAATGTGCACCAAAGCGCAAAGCTGATACCTGATTGGTCAACTGCCAAATGGGTGGGCGATATAAATTCAGATGAGGTTTATGTTGAAGCTCCGAAAATAACTGTTGGCAAAAAGGAAGCCGTAAATGACGAAGAGGTCAAGGTTTCCATAAGCTGTGAGGAGGGTGCGGAAATATATTATACTACGGATAATACTGTGCCTGATGTAAATTCACAGAAATACACAGGTGAGTTTACAGTTAAAGACAAGAATACAACTGTTGCAATAAATGCCGTTGCTGTAAAGGACGGCAATGTATCAAACGTAAGCTCTGAAACAATTAAGTTTGCTTCCGCAGGCAGCAGCTCCGATGAAACAAGTGATATTGAAGACGGTAAATACTGGATGGAAATAAATCTTTGGCACGCAAATGCAGACCAAGAGTCAATGGGAAATGCAGCCTTTGAAAATAACAGAATGGCTCTTGTGACTGTTGAAAACGGTGTGGCAAAAATTGAGGCGGCAACAAATCCCGTTTCGGTAAGCGGATATACATCAGCTCTTAAGGACATTCAAAGCAGTGAAACCAATATGAATATTTTAAAAACGGAAACTTTCACAACAAATACAAAATATGACGGCAATGAACATACATTTGATTATGTTTCAATGTTCAGCTTTGAAGTAAGTGACATGACAAAGGAATATTTAGATGTTCAGATAAGTGTTCCGTATACTCCTATGGACGGCATAAGCGAAAATGTAGGCGGCTGGATAGATGCAAGATTAAAGCTTAATTTCAGCGGTATGTCAAAAACAGACAGCAGTGCACAATTAACTCCCGACAGCTCATCAGCATCAGGCTCAAGCGGTTCCGGCGGCGGAGCTGTGGATACAAGCAGTGATGCAACAGGCATAAAAATAGAAGCCGACGAGTTTGTTTTTGAGGACGGCACTGTATTTGAAACCGAGGAATTAAAGGAAGGCGAAAAATATGATGTTACAAAAACTCTTTTAGGCGAGGGATATGAAAAGTTAAGGCTTTACAATATTAAGGCTGTGTATGACGGCGGCGAGGTTCAGCCTAACGGACAGGCTAAAATATATATTCCAAAGCTTAAGGACGACGGCGAAAGTATAGAAATTTACAGAATAACCGAGGAAACGGAAAATACGGAAGCGGGCAAAACTCTTATTGAGTATGAAGTATCTGATGACGGATATTATGTAATAACAGTAAAAGAATTTGGCTTGTTTGCTATTGCCGAAAATAACGGCTCTCAGGAAGTTCAATTGACGGAAGAGCAAATTACAGAGGAAAAAGCGGCGGAAAATGGCTTGTTTAGTGACATATCAGGTCACTGGGCTTACGACAACATTGTAAAAGCTGTTGAGCTTGGTATGTTTAAGGGTGTTACTGAAAATGAATTTGCTCCCGATGAAACAGCCACAAGAGCAATGGTGGTTTCTGTGCTTGGAAGACTTGCGGGCACAAGCATAAATAAAGAGGGCGAAACACCTTTTAATGACGTGAAAACAGATGATTATTTTAAGCCTTACGTACTTTGGGCGTCCGAAAATAATATTATAAGCGGAGTAGGTGAAAATAAATTTGCTCCAAATATGAATATTACAAGAGAGCAAATGGCTGTTATGCTCAATAAATTTGCAGAAAGCAACGGTATTGAGTATAAGAATATTTATTCAGCAGGCAATTTCAGCGACAGTGATAACATAAGCTCTTGGGCAAGGGACAGTGTTGATGCTCTTGTAAGGGCAGGAGTAATAAGCGGAAGAACAGACGGAAGCTTTGATCCTAAGGGAACTGCCACAAGAGCGGAAATAGCTGTAATGCTTGTAAATTTCGTAAAGGAATATATGCCTGAAAAGAATGCAGCAACACAGGATCTAACAGAAGCCTAATAATAAAATATATGAGAAATGCTGTAACGGCATTTCTCATATTACGGGAGGAATAGCATTATGAAACAAATATTTAAAAAATTAATAAGCGGCATTTTATGTGGAGCAATGCTGACGGCAGGCTTGTCATCGGGAGCATTTGCTATGGATAACGGAACATATACAGTAAAAACCGTTACACATTACTTAAATCCCGATACAGGCAAAACAGATGACGGCGGTACGGGAAATGCGGAGCTTGGAGAGGGAATGTGCAGAAGTGCAGTGTATGAGGACGCTGTTGTTGAAAAAAACGGCGATAATGTAGCTGTTACAATGCGTATGCTTTTGTACAGTAATCTTACAAACATAAGAATAGCCGTGCAGAATACTCCAAAGGGAGAATATGAAAGCGTTAAGTACAGCGTGTTAAAGGAAAGCGCTTCAAACGACAGCGCTGATATTAAATTTACGGTAGCAAGTGAGGACAGCTATATACAGATCAAAATGTATGTTGCTCCAATGTCAAGAGATGTGTGCTTTTATATGAATCTTGATACCTCAAGTGCAGTAAGCTCTGACGGGGATCTGGAAGAGGAGGAAAAAGCAACCGTAACAGAGGAAACAGCAGGAGATATGTTCACTGACATTTCAGGTCACTGGGCTGAAAACCAAATCAAAGAGGTCGTAAACAAAGGACTTTTCAGCGGCACAACACAAATAACATTTTCACCTGACAGTGAAATGACAAGAGGTATGTTCGTAACTGTTTTGGGAAGATTAAGCGGTGAAGAAATATCAGGCACAAGCGGCTTTAGTGATGTGGAAAGCAGCGTTTATTATTCACCATATATTGGGTGGGCAAGTAAAAACGGCATTGTAAGCGGTACAAGCGCTTCAACATTCAGTCCCGACTCACCTGTTACCTGTGAGCAGGCTGCGTCAATACTTGTTAAATATGCCCAATACAAGGGAATAAGTTTGCAGGAAAAAAGCATTTCTCCAAGTACAACGGGAGTAAGTGCTTGGGCTAAGGACAATGTTGTTGCAGCGGGAAAGGCGGGAATAATAACAAAGCAGAATACAAACGGCTATGCTTATACTTCCGCCGCAACAAGAGCCGATATAGCCTCTATGATAAGTAATTTCAGTGAGTATTACGGCAATTGATATTAATGTAAAGATATATTGACTTGCAGGGAGTGATATAGTTGAAGTCATATAGAATATTTCTGTTGTTAATAGGTATATTTACTGTTTTTGCACTTTGTGCAATGTTTACGGGCTGCGGAAAGGCAGATACAAGTGAAAATACCGAAAGCATACAGGAAACGGAAACTAGTGAAGAAAGCAATGAACAAGAAACCACGGAAATTGAAAGTCTTAATGCTGAAACAACGGTGGAAGCAGGCTCCGAAGCAACAACCGCTTTAACGGAGCAGGCAGCTGCTGCGGTTGTTAAATCCTCAAGCACTTCTACAAACAGCAAAACTGCGGCAAAAAACAGCGTAAGTTCAAATACGGCAAATACAGGAAACAGAATAATAGCCACATCTGCGGCTGTGTGCGACATTATGGACAGGCTTGGCATAGAGCTTGTGGGAGTGCCCGAAACCTCTGTTTCAAACATTGCTTCAAGATATGCCAATGTAACAAGAGTTGGTTCTCCTATGGAGCCTGATATGGAAATAATAAAAACACTTAAGCCGACAGATGTAATAGGACCTGATACACTTGAGGCTGATTTAAAAATAAAGTATGACAATATAGGGGTAAAATCAACATTTGTGAATTTGAGAAGCGTTCAGGGGCTTTATGACACGGTAAGACTTATAGGTGACAAATATGGCAAAAAAAGCGAGGCAGACGCCATAATAAATGAATACAATACATTTATTAAAAATTACTCAAGCGGTCACGAGGGAGAGGCAAAGCCTAAGGTGCTTGTGCTTATGGGACTGCCGGGAAGTTATCTTGTTGCTACTCAAAATTCATATGCAGGCTCTCTTGTTGAGCTTGCGGGAGGAGTAAATGTGTTCCACGATGAAAGCAAGGATTTCTTAAATGTAAATACGGAAGAAATACTTGCAAAGGATCCCGATGTTATAATAAGGACTGCTCACGGCTTGCCAAAGGAGGCTCTTGAAATGTTTGAAAAGGAATTTTCAACAAATGATATTTGGAAGCATTTCAGGGCGGTCAAAAACGGTAAGGTTTATGATGTTGACTATATGCTTTTCGGTATGAGTGCTACATTTGACTATCCGCAGGCTCTTGCGGATCTGGAACCTATGCTTTATGGTGATTAATATGAATAAAAAGGTTTTAATAAGTTTTATTACTGTAATATTTTTGCTTTTATTGCTTTTTGTTGTATCTGTAAATACGGGAAGTATAAAGGTTACATATACGGAGCTTTTAAAAGGGTTGTTTGTTGAATACAACGAAAATGTTGAAACAATTAAGGATCTGCGTTTTCCGAGAATAATAATAGCTATGCTTACAGGAGGTGCTCTTGCCGTAAGCGGTGTGCTTTTTCAGTCTGTACTTAAAAATCCCCTTGCAGATCCCGGAATAATTGGCATATCTTCTGCGGCGGCTTTTGTGAGTACGTTTATAGTGGGATTTTTGCCTCAGCTGTTTTTCTTATCTCCTTTATTTCCATTTATTGGCGGTATTGAAGCTTGTGTGCTTGTGTATACTCTGTCATATAAAGGAGGCTTTTCTCCTCTTAGGATAATACTTGTAGGTGTTGCGGTAAATGCGGTTTTTACAGGGCTTTCAAGTGCTCTTACAACTATGAGCGGTCAAAATTACGAGGGTGCGGCGGCTATAGTAAATGCAAATATATCAATGAAAACATGGGAGGACGTAAGACTTCTTGCTCTCTATGTTGTCATAGGACTTGTGTTTTCACTGTTTATGGCAAAGGGCTGTAATATTATGGCTCTTGAGGATAAAACAATAAGAGGACTTGGAGTAAATGTAACAAGGCTTAGGGTGCTTATTTCGGGAGCGGCTGTTTTGCTTGCTTCAATAACAACTGCCGTTGCGGGAACAATAAGCTTTATAGGTCTTATAGTTCCACATATAGGAAGACTGCTTGTGGGGAACAATCATAAGCTGCTTTTGCCGTTTTCAGCTGCACTGGGTGCTCTTATTATGCTGGGAGCGGATACGGCGGGACGTGTAATAGCATATCCTTATGAAATTTCTCCCGCAGTTATTATGTCTGTCATAGGCGGACCCTTCTTCATTATTCTTCTTAAAAGGAGTGACAAGACCTATGGAAGTTAAGAATGTTGAATTTGCATATGATTGCGAAAAAGTCCTTAAGGGTATTTCCTTTAAAGTGGAAAGTGAAAAAATAACTACTATTATAGGAGCTAACGGCTGCGGTAAATCTACGTTATTTAATGTAATGACTAAAAATCTGAAGCCCCAAAGGGGCAGTGTTACTCTCAATGGGGAAAGCATTGAAAAAATACCTATTAAAAAATTTGCAAGACTTGTTTCCATTGTTCATCAGTATAATACGGCACCCTCCGACATAAGCGTTGAGGTCCTTGTAGGCTACGGAAGGCTTGCTTATAAAAAAGCCTTTAAAAATGATAAGTACGAAAACGAAAAGTATGTGACAAGGGCTTTGGAGGCTACGGGAATAACAAATATAAGAAAAAAGAAAATATCGGAGCTTTCGGGAGGGCAAAGACAGAGAGTATGGATAGCTATGGCTCTTGCTCAAAATACCAAAGTGCTTTTTCTTGATGAGCCTACGACCTACCTTGATATTAAGTATCAAATCGAAATATTAAGGCTTATAAAAAAGCTTAATGAAGAATATAAAATAACAATTGTTATGGTTCTTCATGATATTAATCAGGCGGTATATTACAGTGATAATATTATTGCTATGAAGGACGGGGAAATAATAGGTCAGGGTAAGGCAAAGGAAATAATAACAGGTGAGCTTATATATGAAACATATGGTGTAAGACTTGATGTTGAGGAAATAGGAAATAAAAAATTTGTAATTACGGTATAAAATTTAATAATTAAAAAAAACAGCCTGCACAAATCAATTTTATGATAAGTGCAGGCTGTTTTTCAGTCTATGTAATTTCTTATTAAATGGCTCAATTTTTTATAAAATATAAATGTTATAACAGATGTAAGTCCATACTTAAATATGTTAAAAGGAAGCATAGAAAAAAACATAAGAGTTACCATATCCTTTACATAGGGATTTGCACTTGCACCAAGACCGATAATTGTGTTGGCATCAAGCCCCATAAGCTTTGCGTAAACGGGGAAAATAACAAATATATTCATTGCAAGGGATATTATACTTGCCGTAACTGTTCCTACTGCAAGGCTTATAACAGCTCCCTTTTTTGTTTTTAAACTGCGGTATATAAAAACCGCAGGCAGCATATAGGCTAAGCTGTATATAAGATTTGCAAGCTCGCCTATACCTGCTGTGGAGGTTCCGTTTAAAGCAAGATTAAGAATAACCTTTATAAGAGCAATAAGACTGCCGTTAAGAGGACCCATTATAAATCCTCCCAGTATTACGGGAAGCTCCGAAAAGTCCATTTTTACAAAAGGAGGTATAAGGGGCATAGGAAATTCCAAAATCATTAGAATTGTGCTTATTGCGCCAAGCATTGCAGTAAGTACAAGTCTTTTTGTTTTATTTTTTGATTCAAAATTCATTTAAATTCTCCTATTCTGTTCTGTAGCCCGTAACATTGTTTGCTGTCATCCATTCCATTTTACAATCCATAAGATATTTAATGACGTCGTTTTCTTTGCCGTAAATCGTTTTGTAAAGTGACTGTGTTTCAAACAAATCGTTATAGGTAAGATAAGGGTAATCCACCATTGCATTTGTGCCTGCCATATAATAAAGAGCATAATTTAAATTGTTGTTTGCAAGTACCCACTGATCCTTTGTGTCCTCTACTGCAAGAAGCATTTTGTCTGCAAGCTCCTTATATTTTTCTTCTCTTGTTGTTTGATACAGTGAATAAAGAACATTAAGCTCGGCAAGCTGATGATTAAGTGAAACGTGAGTTCTGTTGTGATCGTAGTCATAATCGTAGTCCTCTACAAGCCAGCCGCCGTTTTTGGTTTCATAATGGTTATTTTCTGCGTGGTCAATAAAATATTCCGCATATTTGCAGACAGACATTAAAAATTCGTCGTTGTTGTAGCGTTTATAAGCATTTATAAGATTTACGGCAAAGTCTGTATTAAATCTTGTGTCATAAAAATTAGCGCCTATATTAAAGTCTTCTGAAAGCCAGCCTGATTTTGGACCTGTTGCCCAATAGCCTAAGCTGTTTTGATTCTGCATACAGGTGTAGGTAAACACATAGCCTAAGTCATAAGCTGCAAGGAAATCACCGTATTTTGTCATACTTGCGCCTACATAGTTTGAAGGCTGTCTGTAAAGCATAGTGTCGCTGTAGGGTATATAATTTGAGGGCAGCTTAAAATAATATCCGTCCCAAGAAAAACGTCTTTCATTTGCAAGCTCGTTGTTAAGTACATTAAAGTGGTTAATGTTGTTCCAGTCTGCAAGTGTATGCTCCGTTGACATAAGATACCATATTTCGCCTATATAGTTTGTATCCTGAGGGAAGGTATAAGTAATAACGATATTGTCGTCGTTGACCTCAATTGTTACCGGCTCTTCAAGATCGGGATTACATTCCAGTGTGTTGTACTCAAATTTGTTATTTGTGTAAACGGAAGGAATACTTAAAACTATTGAGGCTTCACCTGTGTCTATAAAAAGAGTTTGTTTCTCTGTGTTTAAAGGATTTTGTGACATATACCAGTCGCCTGTTTCGTTTGAAACATATCGCATTTCAAATTTGGAGCCGGGAAGTGTTATTGTTTCACTGTAGCGCTCCTCTTTTGTTTGGTTAAATGTATATCTCTTAATGCTGAAAACATCGTTGTTTATAAATGTAAAGGTTTTTTCCTTAACTGTTCTGTCAGCATCATTGTATATAACTTCCTCTTTTATTTCAGGCTCTGTAATGGCTTTCCATTTGTCCTTATATGTGTTTTTAACAACGTTATAGGCTTCAAGATCGTTGCCTGTAAGAGGATTGCCGTTTTCGTCTACGGGATTGTCGCTGTATGTGGTTGCCTCGTTTGTTGTTATTTCAACATCGCCCTCATATATGCTTTTGTCAAATTCCGTTGTTGCTTCCGTAGTTTCCTCTGTGGTGGTTTCCGTAGTGGTGGTCGTCTTTTTCTTGCTTGAACCTCTTGCGGAAATGGAAACGGACTGAAGGGTAGTTGTTTCAGTGGTTTCCTCTGTAGTAGTTTCCGTAG
>JAUNPM010000314.1 GCA_030536675.1 Clostridia bacterium
GAAATTAATTCGGTAATATAGTTAATACGATATAGCTTTCAGGAGGAAACAAAAATGGAAAAGCCGGAATTTGACGTATTGCTGCCAACTTTCAGGGATGTATGTTACCCCATTACGGATTTTGGTGCTGTATGCGATACCAGAACAAACAATCAGGAAGCATTTCAAAAGGCAATTGAAAAGTGTAATGCCGACGGAGGCGGAAAAGTATTGGTTCCAAACGGCGTGTGGTATACAGGACCTATTGAACTTATGAGCAATGTAAATCTTCACCTTCAAAAGGGTGCGGTTATTTTCTTTTCTAACAATCCAAAGGATTACCCGCTTATTAATACCAGCTTTGAAGGACTTTTTATGTACCGCTGCGTATCTCCCATATACGGAAAAGACCTTGAAAACATCGCCATTACAGGCGACGGTATTATAAACGGCAACGGAAGACGCTGGCGTCCCGTAAAGAAGTGGAAAATTTCAGAAGTAAACTGGAAAGAAACAATTGCAGAAGGCGGAATTGTTGACGAGGGAGAAGAAGAAACAGTATGGTGGCCTTCAGAAATAAACCTTGAAGCAAACAATACCCTTATCCCTAACCCTAAATTATATAAAGACAAGGAAACCTGTGAAAAGTATCACGATTTCTTAAGACCTGTTCTTTTAAATCTTACAAGATGCAACAAGGTTCTTCTTGACGGTCCCACATTCCAGAACTCACCTGCGTGGGGAATACATCCTTGGCTTTGTACAAACCTTACAATAAGAAACATTAATGTAAGAAATCCTTGGTTTGCCCAGAATGCCGACGGTATAGACGTAGACAGCTGCAAATATGTTGAAATAAGCAATTCCACATTTGACGTAGGCGATGACGCAATATGCGTTAAATCAGGCAAAAATGAAGACGGAAGAAAGCTGGGCGTACCTTCAGAATACATATCAATACGCAACTGTATAGTTTATCACGGTCACGGCGGTTTTGTTGCAGGAAGCGAAATGTCCGGAGGACTTAAAAATATATATGTAAACGACTGTACATTTATAGGTACTGACATAGGCTTAAGATTTAAAAGCTGTCTTGGAAGAGGCGGTGTTGTTGAAAAAATATATATAGACAATGTAAATATGATCAGTATTCACAATGAAGCCATAACATTTAATATGGGCTACAATATGGATACTAAGGAAGGTCAGGAAGTAGCGCCCGAGGAAATACCTGAATTTAAGAATATATATATTAATAACATTAACTGCACAAAAGCAGGAAAACCAATTTCAATTTCAGGCTTGCCTCAAATGCCTATACACGATGTTCATATAAGCAACTTTACTTGCAAAACGAAAAGCGAAGTACAGCTTTTACATGCGGAAAATATTTTCCAAACAAATATAAACTTAATAGAACCTGAATATTAAAATACACATATCCGTCGGAGTAAGCTCCGACGGATTTTTTTGTCCCAAATTCAAGCACCGACCCACACTTAAATATGCAATTATAATGTTATCAAAAAAATTTTAAAAAAATCCTTGACTTAGAGCAAGCTCCAAGTTATATAATATGATTACATCGAAAGGAGGTTATTAAATGACAATTAAAGAAGTATCGAAAAAATATAATATCAGTCAGGACACATTACGTTATTATGAAAGAGTAAAGATGATACCCGAAGTCACAAGAACATCGGG
>JAUNPM010000315.1 GCA_030536675.1 Clostridia bacterium
AATATGTGGGATATGGTACACAAAAAATAAATTATACTCAAAATGCCGAAACGGGAACAGTTGTAAGCGCAACGGAAAAAACAAGGGAAACGGATAATAAGGAAATTGAAGCCGCATATACGGTAAAAAGCGGCGACTGCCTTTATAACATATGCAAAAGTCAGCTTGGGGACGGGGAAAAGTGGAGAGAAATAGCGGAGCTTAACGGACTTGAAAATCCTAATAAAATATATGTGGGGCAGGTTATTAAATTGAAGTGAGAATGATTTTAGTAAATGAAATGTAAATGTTTATGAAGAGGGGAAAAAGCAATTATGTTGATTTTAATGTGTACATATGATATAATAAAAAATAAATAGGATATCGGGGTGATGTAATGAAGAATAAATTTGTTATACTGTTATTATGTGTTTTTTTATTAAATCAAAACGTATGCGTATTTGGCAAAGGCAATGAAGGAGCAAGTGAATGGGCAAGAAGTGATATTATGAGGGCAGAGGAAAAGGGCTTGGTGCCTGAGGAGCTTAAAAATGATTATAAAAAGCCTGTAACAAGGGAGGAATTTTGTGCGCTTATAGTAAATATGCTGGGCAAAGCGGACAGCAGAATTATTGAAGGAGAAGGTACGGATAATATATATTACAGTGATACGTCAAGGGAGGAAATCATAAAAGCGTCTGCTTTGGGCATTGTATCGGGCAGAGGGAATAATAAATTTGACCCAAATGGCAGTATTACAAGGCAGGAAGCGGCAAGGATGCTTTATATGGCATCTACAATAGGTAAAAGATACAGTGAGCTTCAAAATTGTTTTTCGGACAAGCTGAAGCAAATGAATGATTCCGTTATTATGCCCCATATATTCAAAGACGGATATAAAATACAAAATTGGGCACAGGAAAGCATTAATTATTGCTATATGTACGGCATTATGCAGGGCAATGACAATAATATGTTTGATGTTGAGGGAACATATTCAAGAGAGCAGGCTGTAGTTACAATTTTAAGGCTTTATGATCTGTATAAGGAGGGAAATATAAGTGCTCCTCAAAGAGAGTATTTATATGCCAAAAGGGATATAAAAAACGGAGCTGAAACGTGGGGATATATTAATGAAAAAAATCAATGGATAATAGAGCCTGATCATAAGGAGCGTATAAATTATGCATATCCCTTTGAGGGTGATTATGCCTTAATTGATTTGGGAAGTGCATCGGGATTAAGAGTTATAAATAAAAAGGGTGATATTGTACATTCGGGATACACCCACGGCGTTCGTTTCGGCAGCATTGTTTCATTTGAAGGTGATGAGGGAACAACAAATTTAAATACAGGTCAGGTAATAGGAGAGCCTATATTTAATTTAAATAAAATGATAAGCGGTGTGGGAGAGGCTCTTGTTGCCGTAAGGGACAGTGAAACGGGGCTTTATGGCTATTATAATTATGACGGAGAGCTTATAATACCTAAGAAATTTAAGGAGGCTTATGTATTTTGCAATGGCAGGGCTATTGTTAAATACAATGATGAGTATGAATCAATAGACAGATTTGGCAGGGTAACAGCTGATTTTAATATTAATTTGAATAATGGGGAATATGTGCATAGTGCTGTAGGGGATATTTGCATCGTGAAAAAGCATAGTGAATATGATGATGAGTTTTGTGCCGTAGTAAAGGCGG